>JANNPR010000907.1:0-4826 GCA_031400345.1 Planctomycetota bacterium
ATTTGTCGATGTCCACGGCAATGAAAGTTTGCCTTCTGCCGCGACACCGCTAATCCAACTAGCAGCTGGCGCGGGATTCGATGCCATTCGATTGAACCAATTGCCCACAGTTACCAGCGGATTTGTCGCAAGACGCTTGTACCGCAGTCGCGATAATGGTTCCTATCAGTTAGTCACGCAGTTAAACGGCAATGGTACCAGCTATTTGGATAATGGCAAAACTCGCGGCGGCGAATTGGCCGTACCGGCAGTCGCTTTGGTTAGCTTAGCCCCGCAGGTTGGCGGCACTTTGGCTACTGGGACGTACAACTATCGCATGACATTTGTGGATGCATTCGGTAACGAAAGGGCGGCATCCGATGCGACCCCAAGCATCGCGATTAGCGGCAACCCGGACGCGACGGGCAATATCGGACAAGGTCGAATCGTTTTGAATGGCTTGCCCACGGTACCGGCGGGCTTTGTCGCTCGGCGTATTTATCGCAGTAACGCGGCGGGCGCTGGCACCTATTCTTTCGTGGCGCAGATTGCAAGCAACACGGCAACATTTACCGACGACGGAAGTGTTACCGGTGTCGCGCTGGACGGCTCTGTTTCGCGTCCCCGCTTAGACGCGCGTTTGGCGGTGGATCCGGCCTCGGTCGTCAAGCTCGACGGGTCTCGAATTGAAACGGGAGTCGGCGGTCAGCTGATTGCCGAAGGGCTGGAAGGGCTCGAAATTAAGTTCACTGGTTTGCTCGACGATCGTTTTGGTGCGGGGGGTACATTTGACACTAGCAATGACGACGATTTAGGCGGTACTGAGCCACAGCCCCGCTTCGGAGACTGGGGTGGTATTTTTATAGGTCACACGTCGAGCGTTAGCCTGGATCAAGCTCTAGTTGCTTTCGGAGGTGGCGTAACTCGTGTGGAAGGGTCCTTTGCCGCCTTCAATCCCCTGGAAATACATCAGGCCGAAGCTCGGGTGACCAATTCGGTTTTTGAGTTCAATGCCGAAGGTCAAGGGGGCCAGTCACCAGCCGATCGATTTGGCCGAGGGTTCAACGAACCAGCGGCGATCTTCATCCGAGCCGCACAGCCGATTCTCGTTAACAACATTATCCGAGACAATCGGGATCCTGACGGAACCGTCCCGGTGGCGGCAATCAGCATCAATGTCAATGCGTTGAATCATCAGCTCAAGCGCGATTCCGGGCGGAGCACGGGTTTTGCCGACCGGGTTGCCGGTTTCCGAGACAACCATGGCCCGCTTATTTTTGATAACAAGTTAGCCCGCAACGGCATCAATGGCATGACGGTTCGTGGCCAAACATTGACCACACAAAGCATTTGGGATGATACTAATGTCGTCCACGTTTTGCAAAACGATACCATCTTTGTTACGGATTTCCATACGTACGGTGGCCTGCGTCTGCAAAGCAGTCCGACGGAGAGTTTGGTCGTCAAACTCGATGGTCCCAACGCGGGCTTGACCGTATTGGGCCGTCCTCACGAGATCGACGATCGAATCGGTGGTTCCGTACAGATCATCGGCCAACCGGGTTCCCCAGTCGTATTCACTTCGTTGGCGGACGATACGGTGGGGGCCGGATTTGAACCGGACGGCAACCCACAGGTTGACACCAACAACGACTTGGGCACGCGTCAACCGCAGCCAGGTGATTGGCGCAGCATACAACTTCAACGGTTTAGTCACGATCGAAACGTCGAGGTCGTCATCGAATCGGAAGTGCGCGATGTCGACTCCCCAGGCACGAATGGAAGTACCGTTAACGCTCAGTTTTTGGGAGAATTGGCGCCCAACGAAAAGTCCGGCGATGAAAATCGTCGTCTGGGATTCGAGGTCCAAGGATTCTTAGGCGATCAGCGAGACCGAGACGTCTATAGTTTCAATGCCGCCGGTGCTACGGAAATTTGGATTGATCTGGACCGCACCACGCATGCCTTCGACCCGATCATCGAAGTCATTGACGGAAACGGTTTGGTCATCGCCAGTAGTGATAATTCGTATCTTGAGTCAGCAGCCAATGACGCGCTGTTCGGGGTCTTCTCCGCGCCCAACCCGCTTACGACGTTGGGTGGCATTGCGCTTCCCATGCAGAAAACGCCACCCTTTCGTGGTCACGACTTCTGGACAACCAACCCGCGCGATGCGGGGTTGAGAATGATTCTCCCAGGTCCCACTGGGTCCTTGGCCACGTATCACGTACGGATTCGCAGTAACAGTCTCAATTTGGCGAATCTGGATGGGGGGCTAACGTCTGGCGCATACCAGATGCAGATTCGCATACAAGAGACCGACGAGATCCCCGGTTCCACAATTCGGTTTGCGGACATTCGATTCGCAAATGTCGGAGTAGACGTCTCGGGTCTACCCATCCACTCGCCGCTGCTCGGCGAATCCGCAGAAGACGGGACTGGCAATAACGATAGTGCATCCGCACAAGGGCTCGGTAATTTATTAACGGCCGACCGAGCTGCGATCAGCATTGCCGGCAATCTGCAACAGTTTAGCGATGTCGATTTCTATCGTTTCACCGTCAATTACACGAATGTCGGTGTGTCTCAGGGATTTTTTGAAACCGTATTCGACGTGGATTACGCGGACGGATTGGGACGAGCCAACACCATCATCAGTGTGTTCGATGCAAACGGTCGGCTGATCTTGACTAGCCGCGAAGGCAACGTCACGGACGATCGGCCAAGCCGTGCCGGGACGTCTGACCTGCAGGACTTGACACGCGGATCGGTAGGGTCATCCGATCCGTTTATTGGTGGCATCGAGCTGGCAGAGGGTGCGTACTTTGTAGCGGTGACCTCGGACGCCCGCATGCCAGCGCAATTGGAGCAATTCTTCCAACGCAACGCGCGAAATCCCGACTTCCGCATGGAGCCAATTCCGTCGATACGACGTATCGCCGAAGACCATATCGGTGCTCCCGACACCTCGGGCACCCCTAGCTATTCCACATTTGATCCCCCGCAGGTACCGGTACTTATCGACAACACCAGTTTTACGCCCTTCAATTTGGGTGACGTGACGTTGTATGTTAGCGCCGATGCGCCGGTTTCAAACACCACGGACGTGTATACCGTGGATCCGTTTACCGGTCAGCAGGAATCGCAAGTCGGTTTCTTTACCCCGGCGACGCGTGACCTGGCAACCCATCCGAATGGAATGCTTTACACCTATGAGATAGGTCTCGAACAAACTGCGATATGCAGTCCCCGCGATGACAATTCGGACGACTTTCTAGAAATCGACCCGGGCACGGGGGCGGTACGCCGGGTGGGTGCGACTGGCATTGAGACATACGAAGTCGATCCTATGAACGCAGCGGTTTCGATTGTCACGAATCCTTGCCCCGCCACGCGTTTGGGAGATGGGATTCAAGTGCAGGCGATGACGTTTGGCCAGCTAGGCTTTGGTGGGTTCGCGGTTGGCCATCGAGGATTCAACGATCCCAATCCCTTTTCGGGGCGATCCCGACCACCCGGACCGACTCGCTTCGACAATATCCTATATCATTTCGTATCCAATCAGACCGATCCTAGCTTCGGATCCTTTGTTAGCACGCCTCAACAGAATCGGATTGACGACGATCCACGTGAACACCGATACGATGGGGCCGGAACCCAAATCCGTGAGCGAGGCGAATTGCTAACCAGCCCACGCATAACCACCGTGGATGCCACGCTGGTTGGAAACAACGGTGTCACGACCTTCAACATTGTTGATGGCACAAAAGTGCGGGTCGACGATGGCGTTAACGTGCGCACGTTCGAATTCGATTATGGATTTGAAGTCAATCAACTAGTGGATGGTCCTAACGGGGTCACCATTCGAGATGGGAACTTTTTCTCGCTCGACGATAACATCTTCCAGCTGGATACGGGCGCCGTCATCGCAGTCAACGCCGATGGGCTGACATTGCGCAACGGAACGGTCGTGACCATCATTAATCCCAACGGAGTGGGGAGGAACTTCGAATTTAATTCGGACCCGATGAACGTCGCGGCCGGTAATTTGCCGGTGACTTTAGCGGCCAATCTGCCCTCAGCCGCTTTAGCGACCAACCTTGCCAATGCGATTAACACGGCCAACATTGGGGTTTTCGCTGCGGTAAGCCCCAATGCCAACCGCGTGAGCCTGATCGACCCGACGGGCCGCGGTAGTGCGGTAGGTGTCGGCACATCGTATGGCAACGCCAACCGAAGATCGCAGTTTGATGGCGTACCTTCACCGCAATTGCGAGTCGAAGGTGAGCGATTAGCCGCGCCAATTTTACAAAGCACCGACGGTTCCCAGCTACGAGACGGTATGACCTTCTCGTTGGCGACGCAACGGATTAGCAACAATCCGCTCGTCTTCGAGTTTGATAGCGGTTTCACGGTGCAAGTGCCGATCACCTTTCAATTGCAACTGCCTACTCGTGGTGGTCGAGACATCACCGACGGAGAGCGTTTTACGGTGGCATACGATGACGGCGTCGCGATTCGTCGCACCACCTTCGAATTCAACAGTAGTGGCTCGGTGTCGGTTGGCAATACACCAATTCTCTACTCGCCCAGCAGTAGTCAGGACGATGTTGCCGCCTCCATTGTAACGGCACTGGCGAATTCCAACCTAAATCTCAATCCACGCAGCCTCGGTGGGGGCCGGATCCATCTAGGTTCTGTTAGCGGCCACACGCTCGAGACGTCGACGGCCCCTAGTATTCAACAGGCGGGTCAAGCGTGTGGCGTCGCGGATTCGCAGACATTTACACTAGGCGACGGGCGGAGGCCCGCGCGACTATTCGAATTCGATTCCGATGGAGTTACGT
>JANNPR010000946.1:0-14131 GCA_031400345.1 Planctomycetota bacterium
CCAGCGGCCGGGAAAACATCTCAATTGAGGCAATATCGCGACGATCGGCTGGTTGCCGCACCTACCAGCAGTCGCATCCATCCCGCAGATCGGTCAGATCCTAACCTAGAACCTAGAACCTAGAACCTAGCCATCAGCCACGAGGGTGAAAATCACGGTGGACTTTCTTGAGACGTGTTTGATCCACGTGGGTGTAGATCTGGGTGGTGGCGATACTGGCGTGCCCCAATAGCTCTTGCACGTGTCGTAGATCGGCTCCCCCGGCCAGCATGTGCGTGGCGAAGCTGTGCCGCAGGGTGTGTGGGCTGACGCTATCCGGGAGACCGGATCGCAGGGCGTATTTTTTCACTATTTCCCAGATGGCTTCTCTGCGGAGCCTTCGACCACGACGCGAGACGAATGCCCACTCGGGGATGGATGTCGTACCGGCGATAAGTTGAGGCCGTTCTTGCACCAGGTATTCACTCAGTTTCGTCACGGCGACTTGGTTCATCGGCACGATCCGCTCTTTACTACCTTTGCCGAAGCAACGGCAGTAGCCTTCCTGTAAATGCAAATCTCGCACCTTTAAGTGCGACACTTCGGACGCACGGCATCCCGTCGCGTACATAACCTCCAGTAAGGCTCGATCGCGTTTGTAGTACGAATCGTATGGTTTCGGCGCATTAAGGAACTGCTCGACCATCGTCGCGGAGATGACATCCGGCTGCCGTTCCCAGAGTTTCTGGCTACCTAACAACTCGGCGAGATTTTCCTTAAGCACCCCTTCCAGTTGCAAATAGCGAAAGAACATTCGCAGGGCTACTATGTGGCGGGCAATGGAAGATGGCGCGAGCTTCTGGCTGTGAAGCCAACCCATATAGTCCGACAAGTCTTGAATGCGAAGTGCTGCAATGGTTCTGGCAGCCAACCATTGCTGAAACCGCCGGAGATCGCGTTCATAAGCAACGACGGTATTTTCCGAAAGGCGACATTCGCTTCGTAAATATTGGTAGAACGCCGCGTAGGAAGTTGGCGACGCGTCCCGATCCGTTCTGAGATGCGGACGCAATACAATCTTCTTGCGTGGGGCCATATGACCGTATTCCAGTCGAGCTTTACAAAACTATGGGAAGGACCCAGGCTAACCCGCCTTACGTCGCGGCGCGGTCGAGATGTGGAAAGGTATCGCCTTTTCAGGTGTGCCCAACGGTTTGTTATTCAGCGAATCGTTCTGATGCTGCGCTCGCCAACAGTTGATTTGTCCAACGATCTGCTCACAAAGAGCCAGGGCACGTCGACCCGCTGCACCAGAAACTTGCGGTTGCCGCTGTTCACGTATGGCGGCAACAAAATCCCGATGTTCATCAAAAATAGCATTGCGTTTTTCGACTTCGATCTTCTCGAGGGGCAAGTAGTCGTTAAACAGATTGTCGCGTAAGTGCCCACGTTCCGCCGACGTCAGATTCTCAATTTGAATCACGCCCTGACAAACGCGTTCGGAGGCTCGCACCAATTGTGCCTCACCCGTAGCAAAGTCGAGATTGGCGAATCTGTCCGAGCAAAAAATCTGCATCGTCCTTTGATTAACGAAGCTCGTTCTCGCAGCACTCAAGTTGACCACACAGCCGCTGGCGAATGTAACACGCGCCTGTGCCAAATCTTCGTGAGGGCCGAACACTGCGGCACCCAAGCTCTGAACGTCGACGACCTCGCTTTGGGCCAACGCTATCGCTAAATCGATATCGTGAATCATTAGATCCAGCACGACGCCCACGTCGGTGGACCTGCCGGAATAGCTACTCGTACGCTTGGCCTCGATGTAGAGCGGAACGCTCAGATGCCTTCTGACGGCGACGATTGCAGGATTGAATCGTTCGACGTGTCCAACTTGCAGGACTAACCGCCGTTCCTCGGCTTCCGTTACCAGTTCATCCGCTTCAGCGAGTGTGGCGGCCAGCGGCTTTTCGATGAACAGGTGAATTCCGGCCCGCAACAAATCGGCACCAACCGGGTGATGTTGGGTAGTGACCGTGGCGATGATCGCGGCGTCGAACTGCCCGGCCAATTCGCTATGATGAGCGAACGTCGCAATTTGTAATTCCGCAGCGACTGACTCACGAACTGCCGAAACCGGATCCACAATACCAACAATCTCCACGTCCGGCTGGGATTTCAGCAATCGAGCATGAATGCGTCCGAGGTGCCCAGCACCCATTACAGCAATGCGCAAGCGACTCACGCTGCTTCTCTCCTCCGCTCACGAGCGCGACCGTGGCGGCCTTCTTGCTGTCCTTGAATGAATGTCAGGAGATGGTTTACGGATGGAATCAACATGTCGTTGGAGCGGAGGATTTCACGGGCGTGGTCCAAGCCCACTTTCGCACGGTAGATTAAGCGATGGGCTTCTGCCAAGGCTTTCACATCTTCCGCAGGAAAATCGTTGCGTTTTAATGCCACTACGTTAATACATCGTGGCCGAGCAGGAAGGCCGTCAGCCAGCATGTATGGCGGTACGTCTTGCAGTACTTTACTAACTGCGCCTACAAAACAATAACTGCCAATTGTAGAGAATTGGTGCACACCCACCGCTCCCGAAATCGTAGCGTGACTGTGGACATGGACGTGGCCAGCCAACATCGAACCGTTCGCAATTACCACTCGATCGCCAATTCGGCAATCGTGCGCGACGTGCATTCCGGCCATGAAGTAGCAATGGCTACCGACCTGAGTAACTCCTTCTTCTTTCTCGCTGGCCCGATTAATTGTCACGCACTCACGGAAAACGTTATGGTTGCCAATGATGACTTGTGTGTCGCTACCTTGGTAGGACAAGTCCTGCGGTTCTCCGCCAATGACCGTTCCTGGAAAAACGTGATTGTGCTCGCCAATCGTGACTCGTCCCATGATCGTTACGTTATTTTCAAGCTTGGTACCGCGACCGATCACTACTTTCGGGCCGATAACGCAAAACGGGCCGACTTCGACCTCGTCCGCCAATTCGGCTCGGGGATCGATGACTGCATTTTCAGCGACGTAAGCTGCCATATAACGTATCTCCCCAAGAGGTCGCGAGACGCATATTTAGGCTGACTGACGCCAACCCTCCACGATGCGGCCTTCAACCAGCAACGCTCGCACGAGCTCCGCATTCAATCGGTGGCCGGTTCGATGCGCCACGAATTGGCCGATAAATTCGAATCCCCCGAGGGCTAAGTCACCTATTAAGTCCAGAGCCTTGTGACGAACACATTCATCCTCAAAACGAAGCTCGTTATCTTGTAGTCCGTTATCGTCGAAGACCAACAGGTCTTTACAAGTGACGCGAAATCCTAGTCCTTGCTGACGTAACCAAGCTGCTTCATCTGAAAGAATGAATGTACGCGCTGGAGCCAATTCGCGAAGAAAAGAAGCCGGCGTAACCTTCAGTTCGATGGTTTGACGGCCGATTGGGCTCTCCTGGCCGTAATCCAAGCGATACTTGATCCAAAAACCGGGAGTTCGGCAGGGGGTTGCGGATAGCCAACTGTCCTCATTACCGACTCGGATTGGTTCCGTGACGATCAACTGAGGCCGCGCCGCAGTCTGTTCCATGATTCCAGCAGTTTGCACGGCTTCGACAAATGGCAATGACGATCCGTCGCAACCGGGCATTTCGGGCTGGTCGACCCAAACTTCACAGTTGTCCACCTGCATTCCCGCTAACGCCGCCAGGATATGTTCCACCATCTCCACCCTGGCACCCTTGGCAGCCAGTGTGGTCCGACGCGGGGTTTCGATACGGTTGGCTAATACCGCTGGGATCCGCTTCGCAGGACCGAGATCCGAGCGCACAAAAACCACGCCGGCATTTTCAGGCGCAGGACGGAATTCAACCCGCACATCCTGCCCTGTCCAATACCCGAAACCGTTAACTACCGCGGCCTGGACAAGCGTCCGTTGACGTCGAAGCTGAGCTCTCAAGGGAAATCCTTTTGCTACCAAGATCGGGTGCCAAACCCCGGCTTCCCATCGAAGCCGAGGTCCCGCACTCTCGCCGAGACATCGGACAAGTTAGCGTGTTTTGACGCCTTGTGCCTGAGAACGGGGAACACCGCCAACGGGCTGTGGACGCTCCGCGTTCCTGATCGGGACACTGTTTGCCCCAGGACTAACTCCAGAACGGCCGGTGACGGGCGCACTGTTCGGCGTTGGGGTCGGGCGGGCGCTGCGAGCTAGTTGATCCAGGATAGGTTTGGTGATATCGCGACCACGCTGATAGACCACAAACTTTGCGACACTCTTATAAATCGACTCACGATTGTTTTCATCCATCACGGTGCTGTCGAATCGCACGACCATGTCAAAGCCGTATCGCTCGGCAAACTCCGCAACACTAACTTCGATTTCCTTATAGGCGTCATAAATGATCTTCGTTTTTCGCTCCGCAAGTTCGCGCTGCTTACGGCTAAACTCCACCTTCATGTTGGTGTCAAATCCGGCGATATCCTCTTCTAGTTTACGATACTCGGCGGAACCGGATTCCAAAGTCCGCAACCTTTCCGTGCTCTTCGACATCTTGGTTCTTTGTTGCATTGTGTACTCGTCGAAGCCCTTGGCGTCTTTGGCGATGGCTTCCATTTCTAACTTGAAGTTCGGGTGATGCTCCAAGATATATCCGATGTCGATCACGGCTACATTAGTGGAATTGGGCGTGCCCTGTGCCGTGGGTCCCGTGGCGCGAACTGGGTTTTGCGCCTGAAGAATGGCCGAAATCGAAATTGCGAGAGCCCCCGCCATGAATACGGCGTGGAAGATGTTTTTTTTCACGTCAGCGCTCCTTGCTGCCTAATGGATCATCCTTGACGGACGGCGCCGGTCCGGCGAGCACCGTCAATGCGTCGGATCGGCGATCCTGCCTTTCCGAATGGCTGAAGAGCAGGAATTGTGCCGGGAACCTGTCGGCAGGTAAAGAGCAAAAAATGAATCCGACGCCGGAATCTAAACCTAGCTCGGTAAACGACTTGAAATACACAAGACCTAGCGGGTTGCAACTTGAGTCAATTCCAAGGATTGTAAATTGTGGCAAACTCTTGCAACTTTTACCTTTCATGCCGTTCTTAATTTAGCCCACCGACCGTACGAGGATGTGGTTTCCGCGAACCTCCTCCACGCGAATCCGGGCCCCAGCCTCGAGCACTTCGCCGACGGTCAGGACATCCACGTATTCGCCAGCAATCAGAGCCTTGCCGCCGGGTAAGAGTCGGGTAGTGGCCTCTCCCTCCTGGCCCACCAAGTGACTGTAGTCGACGATCGATTCGCGACGCTCCAAATCGATACGCTGTTCTTCCGTTGGCGGTGACATCATGATTCGATTCAAGACGGGTGTATCGGGCAAAATACGCCGCATTAACGCCACTGAGAGGATTGCGCCGGCTCCTGCGGCAACCACCATAAACAGCGAATTGGGAAGTTGACCGAGTTGGTAGGAGTTGCGGGGAATCACAAACGTTTGGCTTGCCAGAATTATGGAAGTGACCATCATTAGCCCGCCGCCCAAGCCAAAAACTCCGACTCCCGGAACGACGAAGAACTCCAGAAGCACACAGCCAGCACCCACGACGAACAAAAGAATCTCAAGCCACCCCGCGGTTCCATGCAAATAGTTCGCCCAAAAATACAATAGGAAGCATAGACCGGAGAGAAATCCGGCAACACTAATCCCCGGGCTCATGAATTCCACGACTAGTGCGAACCAAGCGACAAAAAGTAACAGACCCGAAAAATGCGGCGATGCCAAATGCTCCACTAACATGTGCGCCCAATTCGGCTTGATAGATTGTAGCGAGTCATCCAAGTGGTAAATCTGCGAAAGCTCGTCGAAGTTTGTGGCTTGATATCGAGCGACTCGCAGTTCCTCCGCCGTCCGTCCAGACATTCCGTGGCGAACATCCATTTCGGCGCCACGCTGCCAGGTTTCGGAATTGTCGAGGGTTGACAATTCGTCTTCGCAGAGCAAACGCACTTCGTTCGTTCCCTTCCGCGTGTAGCGATGAATGGCCAGACTGGGATCCACTAGGGCTACGGGTAAAGACCAATTAATTTGTTTCGCGTTGGCAAAGCTTTTCACGGATTCTCGCAGACTAGGAAGATCTCGCTCTTCAATAACCGCGTCTCCCTCGCCTCCGAGCACAGCGTCTTCGGTCACTACCAGGTGATCACAGGCCAGCGCAATTAGCGCCGCGTCGGCACGAGCATTTCCGGAAACATATGCGACCGTGCGCACTTCTCCTGCGGGCAGACTCGCCAAGTAATTGGCAAATCGCAAACTATCCGTCACAGATCCCCCGGGGCTATCCAGCACCACGCACACGAAGTTGACTTCTCCATTGGACAACCCGTCGCGTAAACTGCGTTCGACCCAGTTAATACTCTTTGAATGGATCGGACCAGTGAGGTCAAAACGAATTGCCTTCCAAGCCTTGCCGCGTGATGGATCCTCTTCTAGCGACTGGATTGGCAACTGCAATGCCGTCGCCAATTGCCCACGATTCTCGGCGAGATGGCTCACGAATCCATACTTCAGTCTCAATTCCCGTCCCGAAAATCGGCCCAGTTCACCAGGCCTAACAATTGTTTCCTTATCGGTGACAACACCCTTCTCTTGTAGCTGATCGAGTTCGTCCTGCAGCGCATATCGAACCGTCCCATCCACGGTTTGAACACGGTAAACAGTCAAAGTTCGGTCGAGCATTCCCAGCACGACAGCGGTGGGTACCGTGCGTCGTTTTTCAGCGATATCGCTATACAATCGACGCACGGTCTGATCCACCGATGATTCGTCCAATCCGGCATCGCCAAATTCCGCGTCAGGCGCCATGACAATGTCTTCACAAGCCAATATCGGCAAGACGGCGTGTCCTCGAACTGAATTCGGTAAATAAGCAACCGTACGAATCCCATTCAATCGATCACTGATTAGATAGCGCGCCAAGGAAAAGGCCTGGGCAACTTCAGTACCCTCTCCGTTGCCAGTACCCTTAGGGCGAAACTCCAGTACCAATATCGGGCGCGACCGGTTGGATTCCGATTCCGATACGATTTCGTCGATCGCTCGACGTACGTTCAGATCCACTGCGCTGGTGATAGGCACTGAAACGGACAGATAATGGGCCAGCCGTTCCAGTTTCACGGTTGAGTTTTGCGGAGCCGATTCCACCGCCGGTTCAGAATCATCGGCCCCCAGCATGAACAACGTTACCGATACCAGCGAAAGGATTAACCAACGTCTTTTTCGCGTGATGAACATCTTGGTCCCGCAGATATAGTCGTAGCGACATCCATCGTTACTTCTAGAATCGACACTTCGAGGCGCGCCCAGGTAACCTGGTGATTTGCCATACACGTTTGAAAAGGTTCCATAGCTCGCAATTATAGGTCGGCGGAAAAGGAGCGGAAAGCTGCAGGGTATGTGAAGCAAGAATTCACACGGCCACAATTGACTCGTCACATTTGGAATTTAAGTGGTTCGAGTGATTCCAGGGTAGCAGTTTCCAGCGACTCATGCGGGAATTCTTTCGAAATCTGCAACGCCGGAAGTGGTTCCTCGCGATAGCCATGCAACCTCACCTTCCCACGTATGGGATCTCACGCCAGAGCGGATCCAGCGAAAGGTCACTGTTGAAGATCCACCATAACTGGCGTGAAACTGGCGTTTTGCGCAACTGCGGTCTCGACGGATCAAATCATCCTGTGTTAGATTTCACCATGTGATTATTATCCTAAAGCCTGGGGCAACCGAAGCGCAAATTGCTCACGTCATTGAACGTGTTGAATCTTTAAACCTACGCGCGCATTTAAGCCGTGGAACTTTTCGCACGATCATCGGTGTCATTGGGGACGAGCAAAAGCTAGAGTCCGAACCTCTGCGCGCTATACCCGGCGTATCCGACGTGATTCCCGTGTTGCCGCCGTACAAGCTGGCTAGTAGAGAGGCGCATCCACTTCCGAGCATAATCGACGTCTCGGGTGTCAAGATAGGCGGAGGCTACCTGGCAATGATTGCCGGACCATGCGCCGTCGAAGAACTCGAAACAATGCAATCCATTGCCGGCTCGGTAAAGGCTGCGGGCGCCAACATTTTCCGAGGTGGAGCGTTCAAACCGCGGACGAGTCCGTATGCCTTTCAAGGCATGGGTGAAGAAGGGCTTAAAATCCTGCGACATGTGGGTGATCAATTTGGAATGCCGGTTGTTACGGAAGTCACCGATCCGCGCTGCGTAGAATTGGTCGCGCAATATGCCGACATGCTACAAGTTGGCGCAAGAAACATGCAGAATTTCGTGCTGCTGACCGAAGTCGGCCGATCGCAAAAACCCGTGCTGTTAAAGCGCGGAATGAGCGCCACCATCAACGATTTTCTAATGAGTGCGGAGTACATCCTATCCCAGGGAAACCCGAATGTCGTCTTGTGCGAGCGAGGCGTGAAGGGCTTCGATAACTGCACTCGGAATCTGTTTGACGTGGCCGCCGTAGCAGTTGTCAAAGGACTATCCCACTTACCCATTATCGTCGACCCCAGTCATGCCACTGGGCGGCCCGATTTGATTCCGCCTTGCGCCTTGGCTGGTATCGCTGCCGGCGCAGATGGTGTGCATATCGAAGTGCATGATTGCCCCGAAAAAGCTAAGTCGGACGGACCGCAAGCTTTGCTGCCTGAACAATATTCAGCCCTGGCGGACCAGATTCGGAAACTGGCCGCAATATTCGATCGACAAATCTCCACTTTACCGGGAGGTTTCGCGTGAGACGAAAGTTTATTGCCGGCAACTGGAAAATGAACCTAAACCGAACTGAATCCGTCGCGTTGGCCCGCGAGCTTGTGGAACGAGTCGGTATCAGCAGTCCGGTCGAGCTGGCAGTATGTCCACCATTTGTCTATCTAGAATCGGTTGGTCAGGTGCTTCGCGGTTCGGCGATCGGATTGGGTGCGCAAAACATGTACTTCCAGTCGAACGGCGCATTCACTGGTGAAGTCAGCGATACCATGCTGTTGGATCTGGGGTGCCGGTACGTCATCTTGGGGCATAGCGAACGGCGTCATGTTATCGGCGAATCCAACGCCGATGTGAATCGAAAGGTCCAGGCCGCCCTGCAGGCCGGTCTGATTCCCATTGTGTGTTTAGGGGAAACGTTGGCAGAACGCGAAGCGGGTAAGACGCAGGTGGTTGTGACCGAACAGTTTGACGGTTCATTAAGCCGAGTGTCTCTGTCGGACATGGTCAGGGTGGTAATTGCTTACGAACCAGTCTGGGCCATCGGAACGGGTAAGGTGGCCACGCCGAACCAAGCCGAAGAAGTGCACGCAGAACTACGCAGGTTAATTAGGTCCCGCTACAATGCGAACGTGGCCGACCTGGTCCGCATTCAGTATGGAGGCAGCGTCAAGCCGGATAATGCTGCCGAACTGTTGAGGCAACCGAATATCGACGGCGCTTTGGTCGGTGGAGCATCCTTAAAAGCGAACGACTTGATTGGTATCGTGGCCGGAGCGTGCGCCTAGGTTGGGCTTATTTAGACGGAGTTGATCCGATGTCCTTAGTTCTTTTTGGTTCCGTGCTCAGTTACTTCCTTGGTATCGCAATGGGAGTTATGGCTGCCTTTTTGATCCTATTGATCTTGGTTCAACGTGGACGAGGCGGCGGATTGACGGGGGCTTTAGGTGGTATGGGGGGCCAAAGCGCCTTCGGCACCAAGGCGGGGGACGTTTTTACCCGCGTCACAATGATCGCGGCATCGATCTGGATCATCCTTTGCATTGCAACCTACGCAGCTTTAAATACGTCTCGCGTGACCAAATTTGGGCCCGTTGGCGGTAATCCAAAAACATCGCCCCCCGTGATCAAAAGCCTGAAGGACGATGATGAAAAACTGCCGTCGACCAAAGCGGCCGATGGTTCAACATCAACGGTAGGCGAAAAAGTAAAAGATGGAGAGAACCTTGACGTGTCTGGGGCTGAAGCCGGCCAAACTAGCCCCGCCGCTGCTCCAGCAACCACCAACTCATCGCCACCAGCAGCCACCGGAGGTACGGAGCCGCCGGGCACGACTTCATCGCCGCCAACCGCCATCCGCGCGAACGACACCACCCCGCCCAGGACTGAATCCGCAACAGACGAACCAAAGAAATAACCAGCTGAAATCTGCTAGGCGAGACTTCTCCAATGGACGACTCGCAGCACGCCTCGGCTGTTGTTCATGTGATTACGTCGCATTTGTCTTCGATGTTTATGTTGTCTTCCATGCTTCCGGGGCCGACATCCCGGTTTTGACATAGTTTCACGGAGCGTCTGGTGCTACTCAGTATGACCGGTCACGGTGACGCCCACGACAACATGGACGGGGTCGCTGTGGCGATAGAAGTCCGTACGATCAATAACCGTTATTTCAAGCTGACCGTCCGCGCAGACGATCGCTACGCGGCCCTGGAATCTCAAATTGAAGACGTAGTCCGTCGATATGTGCGCCGCGGCACGGTGCAAGTCGAACTTCGAATCGACCGCGAGCCGTCGCCTGAAGACTATCGATTAAACGAGATGGTGTTGGCCAGCTACCGCCAACAGCTTTGGTCGCTCAACGAGAGATTGGGCATACACCAAGAGGTCGAACTGCAAGCGATCTTAGCACTGCCCGGCGTAGTCGATGAACGGGCTGCAAAACGAGTCAATTTGGATGCGGAATGGTCGCTGGTCGAAAGAACTCTGATCACAGCGATCCAAAAGCTTGGTCAAATGCGCGCGGATGAAGGTCGGGTGATGGCTGGCGATCTTCTTTTAAACCGCAACGCGATCACCACCGAGGTAGTTGAAATCGAACGGCTGGCACCGCAAGTATCGGATCAGTTCCGCAGTCGCTTATTAGAGCGTTTGAACAAAGTATTGTTGGAGCACAATGTGCAAGTGCAACCAGCGGACGTAGTGCGGGAAGTGGCTTTATTAGCCGACCGGGCGGATATCTCGGAGGAAATCGTCCGTCTCCGATGTCATTTACACCAATTCGACGATTTTATCGCATCACCCGAAAGTAGCGGACGGAAACTGGAATTTCTGACTCAGGAAATGTTTCGCGAAACCAACACGATCGGTTCCAAGGCAAATGATGCTTTGATTGCCCGACACGTGATCGAGATTAAGACAGCCATCGAGCGAATTCGCGAAATGATTCAGAACGTCGAGTGACATGAATTCGCCCAGTGTAGACAAATTGGCGATCATTTCCGGACCTTCGGGGGCGGGAAAGTCGACCGTAGTCCGACAATTAATGCGTATTTGTCCGCTGCCGATGAAGTTAAGTATATCAGCAACGACTCGGAATCCGCGTAGCGGCGAAACGGACGGTGTCGAGTATTATTTTATGTCTCACGAGGAGTTTTCCCGGCGTCGCGCCAATGCGGAATTCCTGGAATGTAAGGAAGTTTTTGGTAGAGGCGACTGGTACGGCACCCTTTCCCAAGAGGTGTCCTCTGGCAATGCAGCAGGGAAATGCGTTATTTTAGAGATCGATGTGGAGGGCTGCTTGTCGGTTTTGCAACAATATCCGGATGCCGTAACGATCTTTCTGCACCCGGGTTCGATGGATGAATTAGAGCGGCGATTGCGGGCCAGGGGGACGGATTCGGAGGAATCTATTGCCCGCCGTTTGCAAGTAGCTCGCCGTGAAATGGCATCCTTAAATCTTTACCGTTATCAGGTTGTCAACGAAAAGGTGGACCAGGCCGTCCGCGATATCTGTAAAATCCTTACGCCGTCCGGAGAGTGAACGAAATGCTGGAAGATTTGAAAGAAGAAGAAATCGTAAATAAAGTCGGTGGCCGATTCAAGCTCTCGACGCTCATCCAGAAACGTCTGGTACAGCTCAACCAAGGCAGCCGTCCATTGGTCGTGCTGGATAACAATGACAAGATGAAAATCGTATTGCAAGAGATCCTGCAAAATAAGATCTTTCTCGACTCGTCGAAAGAGGTTCGGATCACTGGCGACCTCGCCGATGCGTTAGAAGGCCCTAGTTTAAATCCCACTGAAGTATGAAGGGTCGGGAGATTGTCGTTGGCGTGACTGGCGGAATTGCCGCATTCAAGGCTGCCTCGTTGGTCAGTCAATTGGTCAAAGCAGAAGCTCGAGTAACGGTCGTGATGACGGATTCGGCGCGCGAATTCGTTTCCTCTACCACATTCGCAGCCTTGTCAGGCCGCCCCGTTCCCGAAAGTTCTTTCGATAAACAGTATCCGTTGGGACCGCACATCGAATTGGCTCAACGGAGTGAGCTACTCTGCGTGGCTCCGGCAACAGCAAATTTTCTTGCGAAGGCTGCACACGGTCTGGCGGATGACCTGCTTTCCTCGCTGTATTTATGCGTCACGGGCAAGATACTGCTGGCGCCCGCCATGAATTGTGAGATGTGGGATAAGCCGGCCGTGCAACGAAATGTAAATCAATTACGTGCGGACGGGGCAAACTTCGTCGATCCAGAAAACGGTTGGCTAAGTTGCCGTACCATTGGCACCGGACGAATGGCCGCTCCCGAGACGATATTCTCAGCCATCGCCCATCTGCTTGGTTGAACGCGGTTACGGAATCGTACATGGTGCGTATCTTGCTAACCTCTGGCCCCACGCGCCAATACCTGGACCCCGTCCGTTATTTAACCAACGCATCAAGTGGTCGAATGGGGTCTGCAATAGCGCAGTCTGCCTTAAACTTGAATCACGAAGTGGTGATCGTCACAGGGCCAGTCAATCTCACATATCCGGCCGGCTGCCAATGTGTCCGAGTGGTTTCAACGGAAGAGATGTTGGATGCTTGCCGTCGTATATTTCCAACTTGCCACGGGATGATTGGTGTCGCGGCTCCCTGTGATTATCGACCGGTTGCCGTTCATTCGCAGAAAATCGCCAAAACGGGTGAACCACTTCTTCTGAATTTAGTGGAAACGCCTGACATTGTTGCCACATTAGCTGCGGCAAAGAAGTCGCAACAATGGTTGGTCGGTTTTGCTCTGGAAACACAAGACCAGCGCTTTCGCGCAATTACCAAAATGCAGAAGAAAAGCTGTGACCTAATGGTGGTGAATGGGCCACAGGCAATGGATTCGTCGGATAACGACGTCGAGATTTTGGGACGGGACGGTACGGTCATCGACTCCGTGCGCGGCCCAAAGAACCTGGTAGCAGACCGTCTCATGGCCGTCATTCAAGCTAAATTGATTCAGCGAGTCGTTTAATCGCACCGGTTTCGCTAATCGATGAGACAGATCGGTCGGATCACGACCGATCCGTCGGATCCGCGACTATTAGAAATTGATGCGCGAGGGGACAGAGGTTTTTTTCAACTCTTCAAGCTGTGCGGTTTTGGCGGCTTCACTTAAGGGATTGCCCGACAAGTACAGATTCCAAAACGGTGCAAATCGTTTTTCGCCATCGAAATCTTTCTTCGCCATCGCGACCAACACGCTGATGTCGGTAATCTGATTTTTTTCCAGGAACAAGTGGCGACTTGGAGTCAGTTCGGCGAGTGGCGATAGGTCGCTGATTCCGTTACCGTTAAGTCCAATGGTATCCAAAGACTTAAGGCCGGCGAGCGGCTTTAAGTCCGTAACCTGATTGCCATTGAGGTATAACGACCACATCTTCTTGAAATTAACCACCACGGACGCATCTTTGATCTGATTGTTCTCTAGGTACAGCGATCGCATGTTTTCGAGTTTCGCCAGCGACGCGACATCGGAGATTTGGTTGTTCGAAAGTTCCAAGTATTGGAGGGCAACTAGACCCTCTAACGGCTTGACGTCCTGAATCTTGTTCTTGGCGAGATTCAACGACTGAATCATTTTCAAATCTTTGATGGGCGCGACGTCCGAAATCTCATTCCCTTCCAAGTCGAGCAACGCCAGACTGCGGCATTTCTCGAGTCCGGCCAAGTTGGCGATTCCCTTTCGTTTTCCCTCGATGGTCGAGATGTTCTTGACATCGTCTTCCGTCAGTGGCATATCGTTGTTCCGTTTTTCAAAAACGCTCTTTCGGACCAATGCCTCGAGGTTCTTATCTGGGAAAATGCTGTCGGCGTAAACTTGTCCGACGACCGAGACTTTCAGCATGCTCTTGCCGTTTTCGACAAAG
>JANNPR010000894.1:0-5317 GCA_031400345.1 Planctomycetota bacterium
ACGTTGATGTTTTCCGGGCCACTGTACCTTTGGGAATTCCTGTCGAAAATGTTCCCGCGAGTAAGAGCTTCGTTGACGAATTGGTGTTTTCGAAGTTAAAGAAGTTGGGACTTCCCCCTTCCCAGGTGTCCGATGATCTAACGTTCTTGCGCCGTGTCACAATCGACCTCGTTGGCCGTATACCTAGCTTGGAGGAAACTCAGGCCTACTTGTCGGACGTCGATCCGGTCAAGCGTGAAAAGTTAATTAACCGTTTGCTGGAAAGCACCGACTACGCCGAGTTTTTTGCAAACAAATGGAATGCGGTGCTACGAAACAAACGTAAGCAAGAAAATGATAAACTGGCGACGTTTTCTTTCCACGATTGGATTCGCGATAGCTTTCATCAAAACAAGCCATATGATCAGTTTGTGCGCGAGATTCTGACGGCGACTGGTGATGTCGGCGACAACCCGCCAGTGGCTTGGTATAAGGAAGTCAAAGAATCTGCCGCACAGGTTGAAGACACGGCACAGCTGTTCCTTGGCTTACGAATTCAATGCGCTCGTTGTCATCACCATCCTTTTGAAAAGTGGAGCCAACAGGATTACTACGGGTTCCAAGCCTTCTTCTCGCAGTTGGGACGCAAAAAGAGTCCTATTGCAGGCGAAGATCGCATCTTTCATCGCACCGGTGTGGCCCAGTCTCAGAATCCTAAGACCAAACAAAACGTAAAGCCCACAGGCTTAGGGGCCGCGCCTTTAGATATTCCGGCGGAAATGGATCCGCGGCATGCCTTGGTGGATTGGGTTGCGGCGAAAGACAATCCTTTCTTTGCCAAAGCATTGGTGAATCGCTATTGGAAACACTTTTTCGGACGTGGATTAGTGGATCCGGAAGACGACATGCGCGTCACCAATCCATCGACGAACCCCGAGTTGCTGGATGCTCTGGCCCAGGACTTCATTTCGCATAATTTCGATTTGAAGCACCTGATTCGGACCATTGCGAACTCGACAACCTATCAACTCAACTCGGAACCGAACGAATGGAATCGGGACGACAAACAGAACTTCTCCCGTTACTACCCGAAGCGATTAAACGCAGAAGTTTTATTGGACGCTATTGATCAGGTCACTGGTTCGCCTACGAATTTCGGCCCCATTCCCCTTGGAACGAGAGCCGTTCAACTGCCCGACAATGGTTTCAATTCGTATTTCCTAACGGTGTTCGGTCGTCCGGAATCGAGTAGTGCTTGCGAGTGCGAACGGTCCTCGGAGGCGAATCTGGCACAAAGCCTACACTTGTTGAACTCGGGTGAAATTCAAAACAAGCTAACTGCTGCCACTGGACGGTCGGCCGCATTCAGCGAGGACAAGGGCCGAGACCATCAGTCCAAGATCCGGGAACTGTACTTGCTCACGTTTGCTCGTGAGCCAAACGCTGAAGAGATGTCGATTGCACTGACCCACATTCAAAAAGCAGCGGAAAACTCCCGCCCGGCATACGAAGACATTGTCTGGGCCCTAATTAATACCAAGGAATTCTTGTTTAACCACTAAATAGACCTTAGCTGCAAATCCCGCCCTGGTAAGACACACACCTTTTGTCGACGAACTGATTATCAGCAGATTGTGATCGACTCGTTGATCCGGTACGTATCGGCAATCACACTAGAACGGCCCTCGCGCTCACCCGCTTGGCTGCTCGTACGAAACTTTGTTATTCGTAGGTCTCGATGACGCTTCGCGTTGGTGTGTACCTTTCAATGCATTCCCGCCTAGACTGAAATCCATCATTTTCCCGCCCCGAAAGTCCTGTGAAGGAATCATTGCATGTTTTATGTTTCTCGCACCTTCGGCGGTATTACTCGCTACAAGCCGGTGTTATTCGGTGCATTGATCTCATTGTGGATGACTGCGGAAGGCTGGCACATTCCAGCCGTAATGGCCGACCTTCCACATCCTCAGCTCACGACCGTTTTCCCGAGCGGCGGAAAAGCAGGCGGAAGTATTGAAGTGACGGTCAGTGGTGCTGACTTGGACGAAGTCGACCGGCTGATGTTTTCTCATCCGGGAATACAAGCAACTCCAAAGATGAGTGGGGCAACGGATTTTGAAAAACCACGTTTAGCTGGGGGAGTTTTCACGGTCCAGATCGCAGCCGATGTACCGCTCGGACTCCACGAAGTGCGAGTCGCCGGACGCTTTGGGGTCTCCAATCCTCGCGCATTCGTGGTTGGGAACCGCAACGAGGTTAATAAAGCGGGTGGCAATAACCAGCGCGACAAGGCGGTGGAACTGCCCTTAGGCACGGTCGTGAACGGCCGAGCAGACGGCTCGAACGTAGACTACTACAAACTGACACTTAAGGCTGGGCAGCGAGTTCTTGTCGAATGCAAAGCTCAGCAAATTGATTCTCGTATGGATCCGACTTTGGTTTTATATGACGCCAGCGGTCGAGAATTGTCGCGCAACCGTGACGCTACCGGCCGGGACGCGCTGCTCGACATCACGCCACCGAGTGATGGGGTCTATACACTGGGCGTATTCGACTACACTTTTGGTGGAGGCGGCGAGCATTTCTATCGTCTCGTCGCGGATATTGGTCCCTACGTCGATTTCGTTTTCCCATCCGCCGGCCAAGCTGGATCGAATGGACAATACACGCTGTTTGGACGCGGGCTTCCGGGCGGTCAGCCGGCGGAAGGCGTTGTCGTTCACGGTAAGCAACTCGAGAAACTCACGGTCAACATCGCCTTGCCAGGTGACGAGGTCGCCAGGCGACAATTAGCCGTTCCATTACTTGTGCCCCTCAGCGCCGCCGCGGAGGATTCGTTCGAGTTTCGTTTTACGCCCACGATCGGTTTACCCATTTACTTTGGCACGGCTCCGGCAGTCCTCGAACAAGAACCCAACAACGCCATAGCCAATGCTCAGAAAGTCGCCGTACCGTGCGAGATCTCGGGTCAGTTCTATCCAAACCGTGACGAAGACTGGTTTCAATTTGATGGCAAGAAGGGACAGAGCTTCGTTGTGGAAATCATCTCGCAACGGATGGGAGTTTACGCCGATCCGTACTTAATTTTGCAACGAGTCAATCGCAACGAAAAAGGTGAAGAAGTGGTCGCCAATTTGGCGCAACTCGATGACCCGGGAGATCGCAGTAACCGCATAGGCGGCGACTTTGATCTCTCGACAGATGACCCCAGTTTCCGTCTGGATATTCCTGATGATGGGGTATACCGAGTCATGGTTCGTGACCAGTTTGGATCGACTCGCAAAGATCCGCGATCCCAATACCGCTTGGCCATTCGAACGCTGCAGCCCGACTTTCGCTTAACGGCGATTACGCAGCCCCTGCAAGCGCCTGCCAATCCCGCCGTCCTGGCGCTAGGAGCTATTTCGCTCCGCAAGGGTGGCACAGCGATCGTAGACGTTCGCGTTGAACGACGGGATGGATTTGATGGTGACATCGAGTTCGCGGTGGAGGGCTTGCCGCCAACCATTACTTGTCCAGTAGCCGTAATTGGCGGAGATGTAAACTCCACGCCATTGGTATTTGTCGCTGCGGATGCCGCGACTCGCTGGGAGGGTGTGATTCGCATAGTAGGGCGTGCCAAGATCGCCAATCAAGATGTATCGCGCTACGCGCGTGCCGCGTATGCGGTCTGGGGGACCGCGAATCGCGCGGTACAGTCAGCCTCATTTCGCATGGCGCGGGATCTTACATTGGCTGTGAATGACAAGGAGACCGACGTTGCTCTACTGATCGCCGCCGAAGATAAAGTTCTCGAAACTTCTAAGGGTGGCAAATTGGACATCTCGATCAAAGTCACTCGTCGCGGGGACTTTAAGGCCGATTTGAATCTGGCGCCGGTTGGTTTGCCGAACGAACTCAAGCCTGCGAACCTCGCCATCAAAGGGGACCAAGCGGAAGGCAAGTTGGCTTTCGCCGCCACCAATGCGAATGCCAAGCTCGGCACCTACACGTTCGTAGTTCGCGCCGACACGAAGGTGAAGCACGTTCGAAATCCGGAGGCACAGACTGCGGCAGAAGAGGAACAAAAGAACGCCGATGCAAAACTCAAGGAATTCACGGAAGCAACTCAAAAAGCAACTGTGGTGAAAGATGCAGCAGTCAAAGCAGCCCCGGAAGCGGCCACTGCGTTGACCCAAGCCCAACAGGCTAAGACGGCTGCCGAGAATGAAAGTAAGCAAGCTGCGGAAGCGGCGAAAAAAGCCGCCGAAGCGGCAGTCGCTGCCAAGCAACAAGCTGACACCAATGCGGGGAACCAAGATTTGGCAAACGCCGCCGCGGCAGCTGAGAAGGCGAAAACGGAAGCGATAGCAAAAGAGGTAGCCGCTACCGAAAAATTAACGGCCACGACAAAAGCAGCCGGGGAAGCGCAAACTAAAAGCAAGGCCGCCGAAGAAGCCAAAGTCGCTGCAGAAAAGGCGTTTGCCGAAATGGACGCGAAGATGAAGGCAACGCAAGCTGCCAAACAGGGGATCGACAAACGGCTGGACGAAATCAAGAACGCGAACGCACCGAAAGACCTCGATGCCGCATTCGTTTCCACACCGATAAAGGTTCGACTGGTTGCCTCTCCGATCCAGCTTGCCGTCGTCGATGCTCCCGCCCCGATACCCCAAGGTCAGAAAATCGAGATTCCGCTAACGGTAGCTCGTTTATATGGCTTCGATAGCCCAGTGGAAGTCACGCTCGAGCCGCCACAAGGTGTCGCTGGCCTCACGGTTAATAAAGTGACCATTCCCAAAGAACAGACTGCCGGAAAGTTTGAAGTCATGGCGGCAAGTAACGCAACAGTCGGCGACCACGTGGTCACCGTACGGGCCAAATCTCAGTTCAATAGTGTAAATGTTGAAACGGTAAGCAAGATAACGGTAAAGGTTGCAGCCCCGGCGAAGTAAAATGTTTTACGCCGCTGTGTTTACCACAGGGGTTTAACGGCCTTTGCAGTACGTCGATATTCGCGATCGTAGTGCAGAAGCCGTTAAACCACCGAGGCAAGCTCGATGGCCTAAGATCGCTCAGGGCATGCCACGCAGATCCATCTCAGGTGAGGCTTATGAAAACGACGCGAATTAGATTGTTACTTACTTCTGTGGCGACTTCCGTTGGAATGTCTATGTTGCTCTCCCAGACTATGGCGTGGGGCGCCGACGGACCCATTGCAGTTGCCGATATCAAACGCGACGGTGCGATAGACTTCGAAAAGGAAGTGCTGCCGATTTTGCGCAAGAAATGTTTGGCGCAAAAAAAATACTTATTAATTCGGGCGTTGTAGAGATTTTGCCAGATGGATATCAAGGTG
>JANNPR010001017.1:0-3964 GCA_031400345.1 Planctomycetota bacterium
TATGATCCTGATCGTCGATAACTACGATTCCTTCACCTACAACCTGGTACAGCGTCTAGGTGAAATCGATAAGCGGCTAGACATTGAAGTTCATCGCAACGACAAAATCAGCGTCGAGGAAATTGAACGAAAAGGTCCGTCGCATTTGATTATTTCTCCGGGTCCTTGTACGCCAACAGAGGCGGGGATTTCTGTCAGTTGCGTCAGTCATTTTGCAGGGCGGATTCCCATTTTGGGAGTTTGTTTAGGCCATCAATCGATTGGTCAGGCAACGGGTGGCATAATTGTGCGCGCCTCACAGTTAATGCACGGCAAAACCGACTCCATTTACCACGACCATAAGGGGCTATTTGCCGGGCTACCAAATCCATTCACGGCAACGCGTTACCACAGTCTGGTCATTCGGCCCGACACCCTCAACCCGGACTTTGAAGTCTCCGCCTGGGCTGCGGCCCTCGGTGGAGGACAGGAAATCATGGGGATTCGCCACCGTCGTTATCCCATCGAGGGATTGCAATTCCACCCCGAGAGCTTCCTTACGGAATGTGGCCACGAATTGTTGCGACGCTTCTTGGAGCTTCGCGTTGAAGGTTGACTAGAGTGTCAGAGTGACGTGCGCAAACGTGCATTGCCTTGTGACTTATTGAGTCCCCTCTCCCGCCGACACGTGAGGGTCGCGGGAGAGGGCCTGCCTTGGCGTGGACGCTGAGCCCTCTCCCCGGGCCCCTCACGGGACCGGGGAGAGGCGATGTTTCTGAGCTTGGAGGAGCCCGGCCGCCACACTCATTGAGCATTCACCGTCGTGGTGTCTTCGGCCTCGACGGGTTCCCGCTCCAATTGGCTAACAACTTGAACGCGCATCGTGTGCGTCCCCGGTGTTTTACCTTCGACTTCAATCACATATTTAAGTTGCTCGCGCGGCCGAACTTCGTTTATTCGCTCGCCTACGACGACTCTTCCGTCGGCCGTATCTCGAGTGCTTACGGGTCTAAGGCCGAATATGCCCGTATAAGTAAGTCCCGGCGGAACCGTGAAGGTGACTACGAGGTTGCGATCGGTAGTGTTTCGATCATTCGTAATATTTAACTCGTACTTATTACGTTGACCAATCCCAATCGATTCGGAGACGTCATTGAGAGATACTACGAGATTTCCTGGCGTGGCAGCGGGAGGTGTCGCCGGCGTTCCGGCATCCAACTCATCTGGATTTCGTCGCGGCCCTGCGGTGGGATTGTCCAAGATTCGAACGGAGTGAACCTTTGGCTCGCTAGTTGTCGTTCCCGCAGAGGCGGTTCCACGTATTTGGACATCTGCCGCTTGCGGGCAAAGAAAATTCACCTGGCGGGCCTCCGACTCGCCGGGTCTCAGCAATGGGACTACCCAGAGTATCTCGCCCTGTTCTTGCCGGTAACCAGGAGAGGCTACTTGGGGGATTAATCGGGTAGCGTCGTACGCGGCAGCGACTCGAACGTTGGCCAGCGCAGCATTGCCGGTATTGGTGACGCTCAATGTAATCTCAGCCACTTCGCCTACAGTTCGTTGCGTTGGTCCCGTAATGTCAAGGTCGAGTTTAGTTCGAGCGGCTACAGCCACTCCCGTCGTACAAGCTCGTGCCGTGGCGCGCTGTGAATTTGGGGCTGAGACCTCTAAAACGTTACAGAGTTGCCCCGGCCTTCTCACGAAAAAGGTTAGCGTGACTTCCTGAGTTTCGCCTGGCGCCAGGTTCTCGATAAGATTTGACAGTGGGCTTCGTTGCCGGCTCTTATGCTCTAGCCCTTCGTCAAAACGCGAGACCAAGTTGATTCCGACGAGTGGCCGATCGCCGGTGTTTTCGATCTCGGCCAGAAACACGACTTGTGCGCCAACGTCTACGGTCTCTTGGTCAACACTCAGGCGAACTTTTAGCGATGCGGCGACGATGTCCGTAGCGATACTTGCTTTTGCACGACGACCTTCCCGTGACTGCCCTTCCACAAAAAGCGTCATACTTCCGGGCTGTTCGGCGCGGCATTGAATCTCAATCACGACCGATGCTTTTGGAGCCACACTTCCCAGCTTCCATTGAATTCCATCGCCGATCCGCTCGGCCGGCCGATTGCTTTCCAGGAACGTGATTCTGGGGGGTAGGTTGCTAGTGATGACCACATCCGACGAGGCAATGTCGCCGGGGTTGGTAACGATCGCGCGATACACGAGAGGCGAACCGACGAGCACGGCGGACGGTCCAGACAGTTGAATGGCGAGACCCGCAGCCCGCCACGTGACCGAAGTGTAACCTTCCCCTACGACTAGCTTTGGCGTGCCATTGCTGGCAGGTCGAATAATCTGCACTTTGACCTGAGTGGTCCCGGGGTCGGCATTTGGGGAGACGAGGTCCGCGCCCGCGCGCCCTTGTGGATCCGTGGGGATTTCGATGGAATTCTCGCCGCGACGACCGAAGGTGGCAGGCGTGCCACCCAAGACCTCGTAGCGTACTAGCCAGGCACTATTCAGCGGACTTCCGTCACTCTTAGTTACCGTGGTCAGGATGGAAACACGGTCGCCTGCAGGAGCAACGGAAGGAGTTGGAAAGGTCCACTGCGCATCGACCCAATGGATGGTGGCCGTCTGCCGTCTCTTATCCCAGTTCGCCGCGTTGGCTGCCACGACCGTCACGTAGGATGAACCCTCGGTTGCCGAGCTGAGCGAGGCCCAACTGTGCCCTCGATTGACCAGCACGTCGTCGTTCGGGGCGGGAGTCCCTCGAGTCACTAAATATTCATGTTGGGAAGTGCGAGTGACCACATAATTACTCGCTAATTTCCCAAAGGTCTTGGACCCTACGTACCGGGAAAGGCACCCGTCGTCTTCGGATGCGTCGACGAACTGACCCACGCTATCTTGAGAGAGTGTGAATTCGATCGGCTGCTTCGTGATAAGAAATCCCTCGTCGCCGCATAAACCGGACAACAGTACGACTTCGCTGTTAATGGGGGCTATCAGCCGCGTCGGAGACAGCTGCAATCGACCCGGAATATTGTCTTCTCCGTGCAGCGATCCGCAGAGTCCGCGAGAACTGGCATACTGGGGCGGAGCGACGGGAGGCGCCGGAACCGAAGTACCACACGGCGGTGGGACGGGTACATCCGGAAAAGCGGACCTTGGAAAAGGACCGATATCGGGGAAGGCCAGTGAAGTTGACGCGGGCGGCGGCAAGAAAATGCGTTGTCCGGTCGGATCAATCGCCGGCAAACGAATACGCGAGCACCCGCCAATTGCCAAAAAGCAAAGGCATAGCGCTATGACTCGACCTCGCGCTATCGTCCCGTGAACCGCCATGTCAATCCGCTTCCTTGTAGTACAACCTGCCACAGAAAACTTACCACGCGTTCACACTCATGTGGTCTTTAGGCAACATGACGAGTAGCGAAAAGGCAACGCGCCAGGGGGAGTGTAGCGGTGGCGCACAAGAAACCGACGATCCGTTATTTCTCACCTACGCGAGAAATACAGATTGCGCTTAGAACACATGGCTGCAGCTGGGACATTTCACCCGCTGTCCATCTGCGGTCGCGGGGACTCGTAGCCGCGCTTGACAGCTGGGACACGTGCGTATCAGAGGCTGCTGTGGTGGTGGTTCGGCTTTGCCAAGTCCTTTGGCAGACCCGATCGTCTCAGAATCAACTCGCATGGTGGTACCGCACACCAGGCAGTCGACGGTTTTGCCCCGTCGATCATCTTCGACGAGATTATACTTGTGACACCCGGAATTGGGACAACGAACAATGAATGGCATGGGCGTAACAGTTAAGCCGTCTGAAGTGTTTAGAGAGGATGAAGGATGAAGTGTGCCACTTCAGGCAGCCGCTGGAGTTGCCGCGGACATTCGAAGACGGACTTTCGGCGGCGAGCCAGTGCTGCCTCTGGGGCGTTGAATTGGGAGCTGCACTTTGTGGATCGGACATACGGGCCGGTCGGTGTGGTC
>JANNPR010000909.1:0-9155 GCA_031400345.1 Planctomycetota bacterium
GAGATGTGCATGTCCGCTTTGGCCGTCAGCTGGTAACTCTGCTTAACGAACCTCATTTGACTGATGGATATCTTTCAGGTGTCTTCGGATCCGATATCCAGACCGACGACGTGAATCGGCGTCCATATCAACTTCACCTGAAATTGAAGCAACGCGGCGACGTTCTGGATGGAGCGATCACGGCGACGTCTTTGCCGGCGCCCCGTCTTGGCAACGCCATCAGTCACTGGGTCCGGTTGACACGATTTGTCGACGCCAACGGTGTGATGAACATGCTAAGTGACGATCTTAACGGGTGGCGAATTGCGGATAAGTATGATTTTAAGCGGCATGGACCGGTCGAGATGCGTGAAGGTGAATTGGTATTGGGTCAGGGTGCGCCCGCCAGTGGAGTGTCTTGGCAGGGCCCACTCCCGCTGGAAGACTATGAGGTAACTCTAGATGCGAAGCGAATCGACGGAAATGATTTCTTTTGCGGTCTAACATTCCCAGTGGCAACACAGCACTGCACGCTGATTGTTGGTGGATGGGGAGGCGGCGTAACCGGACTGTCGAATATTGACGGTATGTCGGCCGTCGAGAATGAAACCACGAACTTTGGCGACTTCCAGCAGAATCAATGGTATGCCATTCGCTTGAAAGTAACATCGAACCGCATTGAAGCGTGGATTGACGACAAGCAGCTGGTCGATGTGGAACGGTCGAAGAAAAGGTTTTCCATCTGGTGGGAACAAGAACCGGTGCTCCCATTTGGGATCGCCAGCTGGAGCACCAAAGCGGCGCTACGAAATATCAAACTAAGGCATCTGTAGGTGGTTTCTGGCCGTCAAAAATCGGACCGATCTGTCGGATCCAACCTATCGGTCCAATTGCCCGGCGGGACAATGTACTTTCCAAAAAAACCTAATACTGGGGCAGGCGCCAGCCGGCGTGACTTTTTAACCGGCCAAGCGGCGCTGCAGGCCGCTACTCGACTCTTTGACGCGCCCGAAAATGAAATAGCGTCAGCCTATTCCGGCTCGTCGACCTATCTAATCCAAATCAGCCGAAACGCGATGGCCTGTGAATTTCAAGTACTATTGAACGCGGCCCAGGACATGGCCGCAGTGGAACTCGCGGTAGAGGCACTAGATTGCGTCGACGTTCTCGAAAATCAGTTATCCATGTTTCGCGAACATAGCGAAGTAAGTCGCATCAATCGGACGGCATTCAGCGAGTGCTTGCAGGTCACTCCAGAGCTATTCGCATTGTTGGAACAGTGTCTTCTGATCTACCGCGAAACCGGCGGCGCTTTCGACATTACGGCGAGTCCCTTTTGGCGGCTATGGGGGTTTCATCGACGATCTGGTCACTTTCCCGATCCCGCGGAGGTGGAAGCATTACAACAAACCGTGGGCAGTCGATGGCTGGAACTACACGCATCCGACAGGTCGGTCCGTTTCCAACGAGAGGGAATGGAAATCAACCTAGGCGCCATCGGCAAAGGCCATGCTCTGGACATCTGTACACAAATTTTCGCGCGGGATGGTGTCGAGGATTATTTAATCCATGGCGGACAAAGTAGTATTTTGGCGCGAGGGAATCGGTTGCGGACCGATGAATCGGGTTGGCTCGTAGGAATTTGCCATCCTTTGCGCCCGGACCGGCGAATCGCCGAAGTTCGGCTTCAAAATCGATCGCTAGGAACGTCGGGATCGGCCAACCAGTTCTTTTATCACTTGGGTCGGCGTTATAGTCACATACTGGATCCCCGAACCGGATGGCCCGCCGACCGAGTGTTGGGAACGACGGTGTTGGCTCCGACAGCAGCCCGAGCGGACGCCCTGTCCACGGCTTTTTTTGTGATGGGGGTCGAGGAAGTTCAGGCGTATTGCCTACGTCACCCCGAAATAGCCGCCGTGATTGTGGTCGCGGGGCAACGCAGCGGCGAAACGGATCTGGTGACGGTTGGGTTATCCGCAGAAGACTTTCGAGACCTCTCCGAATGACTGAACGCCACAATCTGGTACGTTCAGCAGATTCTCTCAAGAAATCGGACTGCCCTATATACACGCATGCCGATACAATCCTTTCAGGAACGCCCGCCATCGCTCGCTGGGGCAAGGAACGCCCGGCGTCGAGACGAGACGTCGTGCAGAAGGGGTTGTCTTGCGAAAGGGGTCGGCTCGAAGAACGGGTCGGCTGGCAAACCGGTGTAGCTATGAGGCGACCGAACGCCTTAGTCGTCCTGTGCGTGGTATTGTCGGGGACCATTTCGGGTTGGAGTCAATCGCCGCCGCTAACCGGTGGCCTTGTATCCCGGATCAACTGGGTGCGGTTCGAGATTCTGCTGGGACGGTTCACGGTGATTAGTAGCCGTTACGGACCCCATCGATTTGCAAGCCCCGAGAACGACGACAACGAAGTTCATGAAACCTTGACCGTCAACGGCGATGCGCAGTTTGCGGACATTCGATACGAACGGATTACCCCTGAGCAGTATCTGTTAGTCGAACACCATCCTCGCCGTACGACCACAATCCATCAGGATCCTCGAGGTGACTCCAAACTAAGTTCTCTACGATTCACACAGACGGCGCGTGGCAAACTGACTTTGGTTGTCCACAGTCCGGCATCGAGAAGGCAATACTCGGCAAATAGTATTTGGCATCTATTGCTGGCCGAACCGGAACTATATCGCACAGAGCTCGTGCCGATATTTGACCTATTGCGACCCGATTGGAGACTGATAGGTACTGCGGAGCAAATCGAAGCGTCCCTGTTTACCGCTGCACAAAACGCTCAACCACATGCCAACGAACAAGTTTCACGTTTGGTTGCCGAGCTCGCCCACTCTAGCTTTAAACGGCGTCAAGCGGCAGATCGGGACCTCCGTGCGCTTGGTTTAACCGCCCTGCCCGCACTCAATCGCCTCAAAGCTTCAGAAATTGACGCCGAACAGCGAATGCGGATTAAACGCATAGAAGAGTCGTTTGACCTTCAAACTGGCGACACTCCGGAGCGTGTGGCCACATGGTTGCTCGAAGATCGAACTATTTGGGTAGCCTTGCTCGCACACCGGGATACCGTTAAACGGCAGGCCGCTGCACAGTATCTAAACGGCGTATGTCCGGCGCCGATTGGGTTCAACCCGTTGGCAACTGAGGAACAACGTCGGCAACAGATTGAAAGGTTACAGGAGCAATTCGCTCGCAATTAGGAGATAGAAACGGTCCTCTTGCGGATCCTCGATGGCCAACAGATCAAATGCCCATCTGGGCCAGCGAATCGATTACTCGAGCAAGAATGCCGGTGAGATTCGGATGAGTCGTTTCGAATTCTTGCATGACTGTCTGTAATCGGTTACCGATTGGCTCTTCACTGCTCGAAGTGGTCGACTTGTTACGCAAGGCCGCTTGAATCTCGCCCAAGGTTTCCTCGAGCATTCGTCGGGTATCGCTATCCAACGACTCAATCGCGTTCAACTCGTTTTCGAGTTCGCGAATGGTGGATTCAAGTTTCTGCCAATGTTCAGACATTGAAACAAGCTGCGTTGATCACTTTGAGGAAGAGGCCGAGTTACGACTAATAGGCTCGTTAGCAGCCATTGCGTCAGCACCGACCGACTGCTTAAGCTGCTCGATGACCGGAAGTACTACTTGCACCGGTAGGGCATAGGACTCGACACGACCGGCACGGGCAATATTAATACCCACAGCTTTACCGTCCAAGTCCACTAACGCACCACCGCACTGATTCGGTCGTAAAACGGAATCGTGCTGCAGCACCTGGGGAAAGCCAGCGCGTCGATTGCTGAGTGGGCCCCCGAGGTTATTCTGGAACACCGCGCGTTCGCCCTGGACTGGGGTCAGCGAATCGCCGAGGACAACGTTGAGGTGCAAGTCGTGTCCCGCCCGAGCAATTACCAGTTTTATCTGTTTGCCGGGCTGCATTTGGCCGACTCGATGTGCGACCGCTTGGAAGTCCTTAATGGGTGAATCATCCATTTTCTTAATGACATCATCCGGTTGAACACCGGCTTTGTCGGCGCCACTGCCGGGTACCACTCTCTGAACCCGAGCTCCTTCGATTGCTTGCTCAAGTTCGACACCCAAGAGCGGAGTGGGGGCAGGAATGGCGCGCGGGGCGACGCTAACCACTCCAATTGAAACCGGTTCCTGATCTAGTCCCGGAGTCGCAAGCCAACTACCAACTGGAGGTGCGCCGCCGGTGTTCCACTCCACGACCGGCAAGTTTTTGGCCTCGATTTTGAGCAGCGCCAAATCCGTTTCCAAATGCTTGCCGACTAACTTTGCGTCTAGCCGGCGCTTGTCAAACAGAACGCATTGAATGGATCCAGAAAGCTCGCTCGCTTTCGTCAACACGAGTCCGTTTGAGTCGATAATAATGCCAATCGCCGAAGGGGTTTGATTACAAACAATTCGAACCGTACTTAAATTCGGATTGCGCACCACATCGCGAAAGGCCGAGCGAACGTCTGCGTGGTTGCGTTCAAATGTTCCCGGGGTACGCACTCTGGTAAAACGATAAATCCACTGCCGCATGGTGTCGGCGGTGTCCGACGAAGAAGGGCTCGTCTTTTGTTCGCACCGAGCAACTTGCAAGGACGACGCTGAACAAACTAGACAAACTAAACACAACAACCAACCATTCCGTCTCACAGTTATGGTACCCCGTGTGTTTGTCGTTCCCATGAACAGACCGGCACCTTAAATACCGATCCTGCAAAGGCAAGCCTCAATTATCACGTTTGCCGACGATTAGCTCAAGTTGAAGCGATTGATCATTGCGACGCAATTCCAGCGCGACCTTATCGCCCGGTTTTTTTGTTGCCACTGCTTCTATCAAGGAATCAAAAGTAGGGATCGGTTGACCATTGAACTTAGTGAGCACGTCACCCGCGCGGATGCCGGCCTTTGCTGCGGGTGTATGAGGAAAGACTTCCGCAATCCGTGCGTCGCGAGCTTTCTTGTCTCCCTGAACACCAATAAATGGCTCGGTTCCAGGAAAGCTTCCCCACTCCTCGCCTTTGACCATCCGTTCCCAACTCTCTTGAAAATCCGATGTAGGAATGTGAATATTAAGCGCTAACGAGCCACCAATCCGACTGTGGATTCCGATAACTCTACCGTCCATATCGAACAGGGGACCACCGGAGTCGCCGCCGACAAGGGTGCAGTCGGTGGTGATGCCATGACTTTCATTTATCGAGAGAACGCGCCCCAACCGTACGACAGGCCCGCGAGTTGTTTGAAATCCATTCGGGTGGCCCGTCGCTAAACACCACTGACCCGGTTCCAACTTGGTCGAATCACCCATTTCGCGGTACGGCCAGTCACCATTTTTGTGATGCCGATTTCGATCAACGATTTTTACCATCCCTGCATCGATGGTACGGTTCAATCCCAGCGTCTTAGCCAAGACACGATGTCCGTCGGGTAGAGTGATTACCGAATTGCGATTGGCTTCCTCAATCACATGTGCCGCGGTCAACACAAGTCCTTCAGGGCTGACAATCACGCCGCTCCCATGCCGAGAACCGACTCCGACACTCACGGTGCAAGATATTACGTGCGCGGACAGTTCCCGCACGCGCGTCTCCATCACCTTCAACTCCGCCACCGATTGAGGAGCGTCACCGGCAAGCACGCGTTCTAAAGAAGTTGGGACCGTTGCCTGTTCGCTAGATTCGCCGGCGACTAATGGAGGACAGGCAAGAATAGCAGCCAGTAACGGCGCGAGCAGAAACTCGCGGTAGCCATGACAGCGTGTGAACATAAATGTCATCTCACGACTTGCGTTCGCCGGACTTACGATAGAACCATTTCTCAATTGCGGGTGCTTTGTCCGCCTCTGAATGATAGTGTATTGGCAAATGAAAATCTCGACCTCTTTTGGGCGCGCCTAAATTGACCCAATCATGGCGGTTGTAACGAATGTCGAAGCTTATCGTGGGATGCGGGTATTTAGGGCAAAGAGTGGCTCGCCGCTGGCAAAGTGAGGGACACCGCGTGGTAGCGGTGACCCGTAGCATCGTTCATGCGGCTGAATTTGCCGAATTAGGTTGGGAACCGATTGTCGCGGATATCTTAAACCAATCGACTTTGCCCACGTTTTCGGGAATTGATGACGTGCTGTTTGCCGTCGGTTTCGAATCGCAACAAAACGGGCCATCGATCCACGAGGTTTTTGTTAAGGGGCTTGAAAACGTGTTAGGTTGCCTTCCCACAAGAATTCGACGTTTCATATACATCAGCTCGACTGGGGTCTATTCGCAGAATCAAGGTGAATGGGTGGACGAAGATTCTGTTTGCGAGCCTATTCGATCCGGTGGAATTGCTTGCCTGGAGGCCGAGCGGCTTTTGTCTGGTCACTCCATCGCTCCTCAAGTGATCGTTCTGCGACTAGCTGGCCTTTATGGGCCGGGGCGAATTCCACGCGCAGCAGATATTCAAGCCGGAAGGGCCATCGCTGCGCCTGCCAATGGCTACTTAAACCTGATTCACGTGGATGACGCGACTGAGGTTGTTGCTCAAATATGTAAAGCGATCGTCCCGCCCACTCTACTTACCGTCTCCGATGGTCACCCGGTATTGCGCCGAGAATATTTATCTGAAATGGCTAGAATTCTACGCGCGCCGATGCCGACGTTTACTACCCCATCATCGCTGTCGCCTGCGTCGCTCCGGGCTGCGACCGACAAGCGAGTGTCCAATCGACGTCTCATTGAGCGCTTGCAAATTCGCTTAAAATACCCGACGTATCGACATGGGCTAAGTGAAATCCTAACGGAAGAATCATCGATCGCTCGCCAGGGTATGTAGTCGATTTTGGCCGTCATTCGCCACGGTTTGTCCGCCAGGCGACGATGTCGCAGCTGCTACCTCGGTTGATCGTCTTCAATGGGGGTCGTACAATCGGCCCTCGAGTTGCATGGCTGGGTGGCCGGCGCACTCGCGCATTTGCATCGGAAAATTCCAATACGGACTCTCTAACAACTGCCTGCCAACCAAACGTGTTCGATGTTGCAACGTAAGCCGGTGTTCCCCAACGTAATTGAAATGAACTTTCAGGCCGGACATGTGCTGGGGTGCAATGTCTATTTGGTGTATGACCAAAATGAGTGGTTGCTCATCGATATCGGTTACGATGAAACGGTGGAAGAAATCGTCGATTTAATTCGGGAAATGGATTTCCCACTCTCGCAGTGTACGACGCTGATTGCGACGCATGCAGACGTGGACCACACTCAGGGTTTGGCGAAAGCAAAGCAGCTGCTGCGGGCAACCGTTACAGCTCATTCAAAAGCGGCCAAGCCGCTCGAATCGGGAGACAAACTGAAGACGTTTGCTGAAATTGAAGCCCAAGGAATTCACATGTCGATGCCACCGGTCAAGATTGATTATCTGATCGAGGATGGTGATCGCATGCGCGTCGGGAACCTGGAACTCGAGGTATGGTTAACGCCAGGGCATACGGATAGTCAGTTGTCGTTTCGCATGGGCAATCTTTTGTTTAGCGGCGACAATATTTATCGCGATGGGTGTGTCGGTGCTATCGACGCGCACCATGGCAGCAACCTTGAGGATTTTGTCCGATCGTTACGTAGGATACGCGACAGCGATGTCGAATGGCTCTTACCAAGTCATGGACCGATCTTTCGAAAGAACAACTCCCTGTTGGATCGTACGATCTGCCGCATCGAGAGCTATCTCCACATGGCAGACTTTGGCACCTGTGCTATCGATTGGCCATTGATGGACGAGTGGGAACGCGAAGTAGCGGAAGGAAAGCTGCCCAACTAGCGGTAGATTTTTGCTAAGGCACCTATCTTTTTGCCGGTTCTGACAATCGCGTCGAATTTGCCTAATATTCCCTACATGCGGTTGGAATTGGCTGCCGATGGTTAACGTAGCGGACATCTCGATGTAGCAGGCACACTCCATGTGCCGTACGGCACACGGAGTGTGCCGACTACAACCACCGCGAATACCAAGGAGGGAGCCTCCGTGATTCATCGACTTGTGATTATGACAGCATGTGCTCTAGCGATTTACTTCGGGCTAGCACCAGGTTCCGTATCGGCTCAACAGCCGAGAGCTTTTGGACGAACCTGGGGAGGCTCGCAAGGCATGCATGATGCCGATCGGTTTTATCACTATCCGTACGTATTCTATCCACAGAATTACTGGGGTAACGAGTACTACCGAAGCAGTGAAAGCCTGTACTATCGATACCCACCAGAAATGCGAATTCCCGTTTACAACAAGCAGTGGCACAACGAGCTTCCGCAGGCCCGACGGTACCACTCTGGGCACCACTTCATGCTGGACTATTTCTAAACTCTTCGTGAAGTCCCGGACCTTTCCCGAAGCGAATCAATAACTCTTGCAACTCGTCTGCTAACGAGAAACTAAATTCGAAAAACGATTCCAAGTCAACCGTTAAACGTCCCAATCCATCGCGATCCGAAAGGATCAATTGAAATGACTGCGGGGGCTTTTCCATTTGCTTGGCAAACTCCCAGTACTTGATGCTGCAGTCCCTGCGGCTTTTGGTCAACCATCCTGGGCTGAACCCCATGCAGGCGGTAACCACGCTTTCCGCCCCCTCTGCGATTAGACGCAGACCGATTCGAATTAGTTCAATGCGAAGTTCCGTAATGAACTTACTGAAAACTTTTGTGCACTCAGCATTCTCAGCCCGCCTCAGATGAAACGAAAAAATGCGTCACCGAAGGTAAGTTCGAGGACGCATTTGTTTTCGTACCGATTTAGAAACGCAGCAATAGGCTATTTCACCCATTCGAATTCTGAGTGCGCTAAATTCCTGGCGTGACGTTGCTATTCCTTATCTTCGTCCGGTCCTTCGTTCTTGGGTTCAGTGATGGGTTCTGGGGTATCTTATTTTAGTTCGGGGTGCGCTTCGAGCCGTTGCGGGCGAAAGTTCTTGCCGACTTCACGGATTTCGTTTTCGTCTAGATTCCCATCCTTATCCGAGTCGGCGCGGTCAAAACCCCTTTTCAGAATTTCCGGCGCCTCATCGCGGCTAATTTTTCCATCTTTATCCTTGTCAGCGAACTCTAAAATTCGTCGCAGGCCTTCACCGGCAAAAACTCCCTCACCGGGTCGTCCTAGTGTTAATCCTGGAACCAC
>JANNPR010001069.1:0-2401 GCA_031400345.1 Planctomycetota bacterium
GAAGGACTTGGTAGAGATACTCATTACTTTTATGGTCATTACTATGCAGTACAGGCCATGTGGCAGTGCGGCGGGGATTCGTGGACCAAGTGGTATAGTGTTCTCCGTCAAGAGTTGATGGCTCGCGAGATCAAGGAAGGAGGGTGGATCGATACAACCAGCCCGGACTATGCTACCGCGATGGCATGCTTGATCCTGCAAGTGCCGAATAGCCACCTGCCCATATTTCAAAGATGACCCGCACACCGCTGATATTTATTTTTTGTTTATGCTGCGCCCGCATCGCTGGGTCATTTACTCCAGGCGAACAGCTTGCCCCACTCGTGGTCCCGGTCCAAGGTGCTCCGTTTGCAGCCCATTTCTTGGGATTCGGAAAAAACGGCAGCTTCCGTTTTCGCGATGATGAACAGACAACAGAACTGGTCGCGACTTTACTAACGGTTTGGGGACAACACGCCGATCGATGGAGCCCCTTCACTGTCATACTTCGTGACCAAAGTTGGCTGAATGCTGAAGCTGTCAACATCTCAACCCAGGAGATCAATATCGAAACACGTTCGTTAGGCGAAGTCTCGTTGCCTCGCAACGCCGTGCTTGCGGCCTTGTATTCTCCTTCCGCAGATCCGTTTGAACGCGACGACCTCATCGCAAGAATCCAATCCGATAAGTCTGCACACGATCGACTCTGGCTTCAAAACGGAGATGTATTGTCGGGTAGCTTATTGGGTCCTATCACAAGACAGCCTACTAAAAAACAAGCGGACGAACTCGACGAACGCAAACTGATGTTGCGACTGGTTGACTCCGGACGTAGCCTGGCGGTGCCCGAACATCGAGTGCAGGCCGCCATTTTCGCCGAAGCAAAACCTGTGGATCAAAAAGCGGCAACTCCGACGGCGATTTTCGGCCTGCGCGATGGAAGTCTACTACGAGCTTACAAACTTGACCTTGCGGGCGACCGTCTGGAGCTGACTTGCTGCGCAGGGTTGAACCTGAATTTTCGGGAAGAAGAATTCGCCAAGCAGGTCGATCTTCTGCAACCACTTCACGAGAACGTCCGCTACCTTACGGACATTAAGCCACTAGGTTACAAACACGTCCCTTTCCTTTCGAGAACTTGGCCTTACGGCGTCGACCGTTGTGTTGCCGGCAGCTTGCTTCGACAGGGGCGACAAATCATTGTGAAGGGCGTGGGCATGCATAGCACGTCGCGTTTAGCTTACGAGTTGGCAGGAAAGTACCGGAGATTTGCGGCCTCGGTTGCCATTGACGAACGGGCTGGTTCCCAAGGTAGTGTCATATTTCGGCTCTTTGTGGATCGCGGCCAAGCCAAATCCAATGGGGAGGTCTGGGAATCCGTATGGGAAAGTCCGATCATTCGCGGGGGAGACTTACCTAATTCGATGGAAGTCGAAATGACGGGTGTCCAACGGCTGGCGTTGGTGGTCGACTTTGCGGATCGCGGCCATGTGTGTGACTATGCAAATTGGTTGAACGCGCGGCTCATTCCGTGACGACCTGAACAAGCCTTGAAATATGCGATTTTGATACCGATGGATCCGCCCGATGCCGTTGATTGAACTTCGCGACGTTTGGAAAATCTACGATTTGGGCGAAGTACAGGTTGAGGCCTTACAAGGAGCAACGTTAGATATTGAGAAAGGAGAGTTTGTAGCCCTGATTGGGCCGTCCGGCTCCGGAAAATCTACTCTTATGAACACGTTAGGATGTCTCGATCGTCCTACCCGCGGAAGCTACAAACTAGCGGATGTCGAGGTCGCCACCATGTCGCGCGACGAACGCGCTAGTATCCGCAATCAGCGTTTGGGATTCGTATTTCAGAACTTTAATCTGCTTTCGCGGACTTCCGCATTAGAGAATGTCGAATTGCCTCTGATGTATTCGAGTCAATTCCCGGCGCGAGAACGGCGGCAACGCGCCGTGGAAGTGTTGCGGAAAGTTGGTTTGGGAGATCGCCTCGACCACCATCCATCGCAACTGTCTGGTGGTCAGCAACAACGGGTCGCTATTGCTCGCGCATTAGTAAACGCACCGTCGATTTTAATGGGTGACGAGCCGACGGGGAATTTAGATTCACGCACCAGTCGAGAAATCATCGAACTTTTCAAGCAGCTCAATAGCGAACGTGGCATCAACGTAATACTGGTTACTCACGATCAAAACGTGGCCCGAAATGCCAAACGCACGATTGTGCTGCGCGATGGGCGGATCGTCTGCGACACCCAAAGCATGGAAGAGGCGGCTCACGCACTCCAAGCGAATCCCGATGAGTGAGTTGTAGAAGCCACACACCGTGTATCGTAAATCGGCGGCATGCGGAGTGTACCTACCACCGGGGTAGTGCCAGCTCCCATCCCGAACATTTTCGCTGACCGCTAAA
>JANNPR010001089.1:0-4925 GCA_031400345.1 Planctomycetota bacterium
CGACTACTTATCGGACGACAACTGCAGTCTCGAAATCAATGCGCTGGATCAATTGGCAACCGAAGGCAAATTGGCGGCCTACAGTCACCAAGACTTTTGGCAATGCATGGACACACTGCGCGACAAAAAATATCTGGAGAAGCTTTGGGAAACAGGGAACGCTGCCTGGAAAACTTGGGATTCAGCCCCGAACGGATCCCAGGATATGTGCCCATCAACGGTCGATTTTCCTGAGCACAAACCCGTAGCAGCCTGAACCAACGACAACGGCGAGTATGTCATGGATGACACTTCAAGCGGCTTTTGGACGGACCGTCCTGTATTTGTAACAGGCGGCACTGGGCTGGTCGGCGGCTGGCTCGTGAAGCGCTTGCTGCAGGCCGGTGCTGACGTGATCTGCCTAATGCGTGATTGGGTTCCGCAGAGTGACTTAACGCGTTCGGGATTGCTCGAGCAAGTACGGGTAGTTCACGGAGACATTTGCGATCAAAGCCTTTTGGAAAGATCACTCGGTGAGTACGAAATCGACACGGTCATTCATCTTGCGGCTCAGACCATCGTTGGTATTGCTAATCGCAATCCTATCTCCACATTCGAATCCAACATCGGTGGTACCTGGAAGCTTTTGGAAGCGTGCCGGCGTAGTCCTTTGGTGAAACAGATCGTGGTGGCATCCTCCGACAAGGCGTACGGCGATGCCGACCATCTACCTTACTGTGAGACCACACCTCTGGCGGGACGCCATCCCTACGACGTGAGTAAATCATGTGGAGATTTGATTGCACAAACCTACGCCACGACATACGGACTGCGGGTCGCCATCACTCGATGCGGCAATTTTTATGGTGGCGGGGATTTGAACTGGAATCGCATTGTTCCGGGCACGATACGATCAGTATTACGGGGCAAAAATCCGATCATTCGATCGGACGGGTTATTCGTTCGCGACTACTTTTATGTCGAAGACGGTGCCGCAGCCTATATGCATTTGGCTGAGCAATTAGCGGCGCGTGCCGAACTCGCCGGTGAGGCATTCAATTTTTCTAACGAAATTCAACTGACCGTATTGAACCTGGTGCAACGTATTCTCCAACACATGCGATCCAGCCTCCAACCTGACGTACGCGGTGAGGCCGGCCACGAAATTCGCCACCAGTACCTAAGCGCCACCAAGGCCCGTGAGACTTTGGGATGGCAACCTCTTTTCTCGCTTGACGAAGGACTTCGTAGGACGATCCGATGGTACGAGAACTATCTGCAGACCACAGCCGACTTGCGTGTCGTGCCTGCGGCAAAGACGGCTTAGACGTCGTTCTTTCGCTGGGCAAAACGCCTCTCGCGAATGCGCTGTTGACGGAGTCCGAACTCGGCCAGCCCGAGCCGGTTTATCCGTTGGATTTAGCGTTTTGTCCGCACTGTACTTTGATCCAGATCACGGAAACAGTGCCGCCTGAGACGCTATTCCGCCAATACGCATATTTCTCGTCCTTCTCGGACACGATGGTCGAACATGCACGACAAATTGCCGAGCGGCTTTGTGTCAATCGTCAACTCAACGCCAACAGCCTCGTCGTTGAAGTCGCAAGTAACGACGGATATCTATTGCAGCACTACTCCGCGGCGGGCGTGCCCGTATTAGGGATAGAACCGGCTTGTAATATTGCAACGGTGGCCTCCAATCGGGGCATCACAACTATTTGCGAGTTCTTCGGCAGCGCTCTGGCGACCAAACTCGCGGGCGAAGGATATCGCGCTGACGTAATTCATGCGAACAACGTTCTGGCGCATGTCGCCGACCTCCCCGGCATGGTCGCGGGCTTCCGGACGTTGCTGAATGACGGCGGTTCGGCGGTCGTCGAGGCTCCGTATTTGAAGGACTTGATAGATCATGTCGAGTTCGACACGATCTATCACGAACATTTATGTTATTTCTCGCTGACCGCCTTAGATCGGTTATTCCTGCACCATGGCCTACGCATCGTGGACGTCGAGCGACTAGCGATACATGGCGGATCGTTAAGAATCTACGCCACCCACGCCGAGCGGGCCGTCGTCAACCCCTCGGTGAACGAACTCTTGGCAGAGGAAGCGACTTGGGTCGGACGTCGGGATTTCTACCTTGGTTTCGGCGCCAGGGTCGAGACGCTCCGACGCGACCTAACTACCCTTCTGGCCCAGTTAAAGGCCGATCGAAAACGAATCGCCGTTTATGGTGCGTCTGCCAAGGGGAGCACGTTGCTCAATTACTTTGGGCTCGGTAAAGAAACCCTTGAATACGTCGTCGATCGCAGTACCGTAAAACAGGGGCGATTCACGCCCGGCACGCATCTGAAAATCTTCGATCCACAAAAGCTTGTGGAAGACCGACCAGACTACGTACTGCTGCTGACTTGGAACTTCGCCGCCGAGATTCTCCAGCAGCAGGCTGCATATCGCCAGCAAGGCGGTCGATTCATCATTCCCATTCCCAACACCAGGGTGGCCTAAACGCGGTGATTTTCCAGCCCACTAATCTGGCAGACGCTTTTCTCATCACGATCGAACGCATATTCGACGAACGAGGATTCTTTGCGCGCACGTGGAATCCGGATGAGTTCACAAGACATGGTTTGAACCCACGTGTAGCCCAATGCAGCATTTCGTTTAATAACCGCCGCGGAACTCTCCGCGGTATGCACCTGCAGCGGCCACCTCATGCCGAGGCAAAGCTCGTGCGCTGCACCAAGGGTGCGATTTACGACGTAATCATTGACCTGCGTCCGGAATCCCCGACACATCGATGCTGGGTCGGCGCCGAATTGTCATCCGAGAATAGACTCATGATGTACGTACCCGAAGGCTTCGCGCATGGCTTTCAAACTCTTTGCGACGACGCCGAGGTCTCTTATCAGATTTCCGAATCCTTCCACTCGGAAAGTGCGATAGGAGTACGTTGGAATGATCCGGTCTTCGATATTGATTGGCCCTTGGATGTCACAGTTATGGCCGAACGGGATCGGAACTACCCGGATTACACTCAATGAAACGCATACTTGTGACCGGTGCGAACGGATTTATCGGCAGCTACTGTTTGCCTCTGCTGGCCGACCGTGGAGACGAGGTTCACTGTGTAACGTCGAGAAGCATCGCAATCGCCGATCCTGAGGTCCATTGGCATTCGGTGGACCTGCTAGACTCGGCGAGAGTCACCAAGCTCATTCGCCAAATCTGCCCCACGCACTTGCTCCACCTGGCCTGGAACGCCAAGCCTGGTGAATTCTGGCAGTCTGCTGAAAATGTTCTTTGGCTGGAGTCGGGCTTGATTATGCTGCAGGAGTTTGCTCGATGCGGAGGACAACGCATCGTAGCCGCGGGTACTTGTGCTGAATACGACTGGACGCAAGGGATTTGCCACGAATCCGCAACTGCGATTCGCCCATCCACGGTTTATGGAAAATGTAAGACTGCGATGCAATTGTCTCTCTCCGCGTTGTCATCCACGAATCGAATCGAGTCCGCGTGGGCAAGACTATTCTTTCTCTATGGACCTGGGGCTCCCGTTCAAAAATTCCCAGGCGCTGTGTACCACGCTTTGGCGGCCAATCAACCGGCACTATGTTCGCATGGACAACAGCAGCGAGATTTTCTATACGTTCATGATGCGGCGGACGCGCTCGTCAAACTGCTCGACTCGGACGTCTGCGGGGAAGTGAACGTAGCATCAGGTATCGCAACAAAACTGTCGGAGATGGCGCTGCGAATTGCCGCCAGTATGGGACGGCAGCATCTGCTTCAACTTGGTGCTGTGCCATCGCGCCCGGATGAGCCGCCTTTGCTGGTAGCTGACGTGAATCGATTGCGCAACGAATTGAAATGGACTCCCTCTTACACGATCGAACAGGGTCTGTCCGAAACGATCGACTGGCTAGAAAGGAGTCATTATGCCCGCGCGGCCTGAGTCCAGTTGTCCGCTATGTGGTCATGGATCTCTGACCAAATTCCTGACCCGAGATAGCGTCCCGGTGCATCAAAACCTAGTTTGTGAAGTGCCCGACCACGCCAGGACATTGGCGCGTGGCCAGCTCACGATGTGCGTGTGTGATCGCTGCGGATTCGTGCACAATCAAACATTCGAGCCGGACCTTCTGCGGTACGGGGAGAACTACGACAATACCCAAACCTATTCCCCCGCCTTCGACCGACACGTCAATGAACGCGTGGAACACCTCGTTCAACAAAAGGGTCTCCGAGATTGTTGTGTTGTTGAGGTCGGCTGTGGGAAAGGTCATTTTCTGCAAAAGCTTACCGAGCGTCGCGAACTGAACATACGTGGGCATGGCTTCGATCCCAGCTACATTGGACCAGAGTCGCTACAGGACGGTAGGCTGCAATTCCATCGTCGATTCTTTGGCCAACAATGTGACATTCGCGCCGATGTCGTAATTTGTCGGCATGTTATCGAACACATTCCCAAGCCGTTGGACCTGTTGGCCTCAGTACGTGCGGCATTGGCTGCCAGCCCGCGAGCAAAGGTGTTTTTCGAAACGCCGTGTGTGAAATGGATTCTAGACCATCAGGTGATCTGGGATTTCTTTTACGAGCATTGTTCGCTATTTACAGCAAACTCGCTGGCAAGCGCTTTTCGCCAGTCCGGTTTCGACGTCAAGGACGTCTCCAACGTCTTCGGACAGCAATATCTTTGGCTGGAAGCGGATCTTGCGGCCGAACCAGAGCGATCGTCTATGATTTCGAACTCCCATGCGATCCAAGAATTAGCGATGCGTTACGGTCAGAATGAACGGCAGCGGACGGCGGCATGGCGACTCGAAATTGAAAAATTGAGCCGAAGCGGCGGTGTAGCCGTTTGGGGAGCAGGTGCCAAGGGAGTTACTTTCGCAAACCTAGTGGATTCCGACCGAAGGTTGATTCGCTGCTTGGTGGATATC
>JANNPR010001111.1:0-1786 GCA_031400345.1 Planctomycetota bacterium
GCTTGCGCTTCGGGTTAGTGAGCAAGACTTATGCGCAATTATGAACCTCCACCCGACCCAATCGCGTTCTTTCTAACTTGGCCGACGTACGGCACCTGGCTGCCGGGGGATGAACGCGGTTGGGTCGAATATGGTCAGGGCTTCCAGCCCCCTGATCCGATCCGAAGGATGGAAGCCGATGCACGGATGACCGAGGATGCCTGCATCTTGGATGACGAGCAGCGGCAGCTTGTGGAGAAGACTGTCGCCGACCACTGCGCCATCCGCGGCTGGAAACTGCACGCCGTCAATTGCCGCACGAACCATCTGCACGTCGTAGTTACTGCCAATCTGCACCCCAAACAAGTTCGTATCCAGCTCAAAGCCTGGTGTACGCGGCGGCTCAAGGAGCTCGAAGCGAAGCGGCGTTCCGCCACTAACCCGAAGCGCGAGCGAGGGAGCGAGGAGCCACCAATCCGCAATAACTGGTGGGTCGAGCGAGGCAGCGGGCGCTACCTCAACGACGAGGCGAGCCTCGACGCCGCCATTCTCTACGTCCGCGACGGGCAGTAGGCCCACTAACCCGAAGCGCAAGCGAGGGGAATCGGTACAATACGGACATCCGTCTTCGCCAAATACACGGTGAGTTCCATGTGGCAGAAAACTTTGGATTCTCTGAGGAACGACTTTCGGGACGTTGCTCGGTCTTATCCTAAACTTTTCTGTGCCCGCCTCGTCGGACCGCTTGTACCCCATGAGACTTGGAACGGAATTCTCGGTGGCAACCGATTTTTGCGATTCAGCGATTGCCCTCTATCTGAAGGAAAGTTCGATCAGTCATGTGTCTATTCGGCTGGTGATTCCGATGATCGGATGTGTAAACACGCACTGACCACATTCGATGCACTTGCGGAAAAGGCGATAAAGACGCTTGCAGACATTCCTAAGCCAATTCTCGATCTCGTTCACTTTGAAATAGGCGAAACTAGGCCAACCGGCGCTCGGTGGCTGGCGTTCGTCGATCATTTAGGCTCGCGACCCTCCTCGCCCGACGCAATCAAAGGTTTCAAGCGAGATCAGTTCAAAATTCTTGAAGGCGAGAATTCAAAGGACCGGTATCTTTTAGTTCCAGCAACTGCGCACAAGTTTGCACCCACTGCATTTCCGCCAGAGGCATTTTCCCATGTCTGGCTCGGCCTGCTTTCTCCAGACATTTGTTCGTGTTCTGCCCTAGCCATTGATGAACTACTACGTACTCTCCCAGAACCAGCAGGCGACTTTTACATCGCGACCTGGGTAGAGCCGGATGGATGTAAGACAACTTGGACCGTCCACGATCCGGATACGCTTGAAGCACTGAAACTTAAATACGGAGAGCCAATCCAAGTTTTTAAGAACGAAGGAAGCGGAGTCTCGGGTACAGCGTTGCTTTCGCGCTTGGATGGCATACCTCCAGGCGCGGAATCCGCACATGACTATCACCAATGTGTCGCCGAGATACTAAAGCGTCTCTTTGCCCCAACTTTGGTCGGCATGAAGATCGAACAGGAAATCAATGAGGGAAGAAAACGTATAGATATTTGCTTTGACAATGTTGCTGAACAAGGATTTTTCCGCCACCTGATGGTCGCCCACCAAATTCGATGTCCGATCATTTTTGTTGAATGCAAGAATTATTCAAGCGACCCTGGAAACCCAGAACTCGACCAATTACAAGGCAGGTTTGGTAGCCAGCGAGGTGAATTCGGACTTTTAGTTTGCCGGCAAGTCAATGACGAAGAAAAGCTCTTGCGACGGTGTCGAGACA
>JANNPR010001123.1:0-2427 GCA_031400345.1 Planctomycetota bacterium
GATGATCAGTGAGGATTAGCGTTCCTTCCGACTTGTCCTTTACGCCCCTTCCGCGCGCGCCAACACATCACGAAACGGTACGTCAGCCAGCGAACCGAATAGCGGCGTTGAACTCAGCTTGGCGCGGGATAGCTTAGGGGACGAGAGGCCGCATAAGAAGCGAGCGAACGCCCGAGCGTCAGTTAATAGATCTGGCTTAGTCGCGCGAAAGGCCACTGCGTCCTTCCAAGCCGGCGGGCTAATTGACACAGCTACCCGAGGCGGCAGAAACACAGGCTGCCGCTGGTTCAAACACCAAGTACAGTGACCGCACGGCCCGTCCAACTGCTCGCCAAAATGAGTTCCTAGCCGGGCAGCCTGGCAGCCATCGTGCGAGATCAGCTCGACAAATTGTGCCAACCGTTCGATCTCACGACGCTCGCGGTCAAGCGTTCGGGCGTGAAGTGTTTTCGCCAAAGTATCTAAATCGGTCGGCGAGCGTAACTTTCGGAACCGGTGCCGCACACCTTCCGCTCGGAGTTCCAGCAGTTGCAATTCGCCTAAATAGTCCAAGGCTCGTACAATCCTCTCGCGCTGCGTACCGATTGCCTGTGCCGTTTCGTCCAGGTTGATATAAAACCAAGTCTGCGCTTTCTTGGCGTGCCCGAGCACACTGCTGAGAAACTCGCGTCGCTCACCTTCGAAGCGCGACAGCATTTGCGTAGAACTGACGATTGGCTTGAACGAGTATTTCGAGTAATACGGCGTCGTTTCCTGTAAATAACCGTCCAGTTCCAAATACGTGAGCAAAGTACGCAATACCAGCGCGCGAATATCGTACTCGAAAGATAGTGTGAAAAGTGAAACATCCAAGTCGTCTGGCTCGCGAAACAATTCGCCAATTAACCCGCGTACCGATTCCAAACTGGGAGTATCTCCGTAAGCGAAGTTCTCCAGAACGTTGAGATCGTCCATGCAGGTTAATGACTCGCACAACGACGGCTGACCGTCACGGCCGGCCCGCCCAATTTCCTGCGAGTAGTTTTCTAAACTCTTAGGTAGATTGAAATGGTACACGTAGCGAATATTCGACTTGTCGATCCCCATCCCAAAGGCGATCGTTGCAACTACGACCGCCCGATCTGACGAAGCAAACCAATCCTGAACGCTGTCCCGCTCCAGATCCTCGAGACCCGCATGATAAGCTCGAGCATGGATGCCAGCGGTGGCAAGTTGAGCTGCCAGCTCCTCGGCTGTGCGTTGCAAGGTGACGTAGACAATGGCTGGTCCAAGTGGCCGTTCGCGCAATCGCTGCAACAGGATCGACTGGCGTTGACTGGAATCCACAGCAGTCGTCAAGATCGTCAGATTGGGGCGGTAAAATCCCGTTCGCACGGCACAAGACTCGGCGATCTTTAGTTCGCGGCAGACGTCTCTCAGAACTTGCGGAGTGGCTGTCGCCGTCAACGCCAAGATGCGTTCGGCGCGGCAAGCGTCCGCATGTTGAGCCAACTTCAAATAATCCGGTCGAAAGTTATGTCCCCATTCCGAGATGCAATGGGCCTCATCGATCGCGAACAATGAAATCGGCACCCGTTGAATTGCTTCGCGAAACCGTTCATTGTTGAACCGTTCAGGGGCCACGTACAGCATCCGCAGTTTTCGATCCCGAATCGCCGACATGACATCCGCCGTTTGCTGAGCGTCCAATGTCGAATCCAGCCGCGCGGCGTCAATCCCACGCGACTTTAGGCGGTCCAGTTGATCTTTCATCAGGGCCAACAAAGGCGAGATTACCAGCGTCAGGCCGGGAAATATCAGAGATGGAAGCTGGAAACATAAAGACTTTCCGCTGCCCGTCGGAAATACTGCCGCTGCGGAATGTCCCGCCAAAAGATGGTCAATAACCGCCTGTTGCCCTCCCCGAAATCCCTCGAATCCAAAACGATCGTGCAGAAGTTGTGTTACCGAAGACATGGTCGTCGCCCGTCCCTGATATTACTTTGTGACCAATTACATATACTACATCTTTATTACTATGATAGGAGTTTGAGATCGGTCGCACAAGGATCACAGTTTTCGGTTTTCGTCTTCAGTTTAGGGGGGTGCATCGTGGCGTTTTGCCACGTGATCCACCGGTAACCAATTCCACTTGGCCTGCCAATTTCTTCGTCATGGTTTTGCTCTTGTGTATGAATGTTCGAAGACAAAGTGAAATACAGCTTTTAACCCCGAGCCGCAGGCGACGTCATGACCGGCCCACGAACATCAGCGCCGGACCAAGTTACTAACCTCCGCTAACGCCGTCGCCTGCGGCTAAGGGTTAAACGATCAAACCAAGTGAGCTTAAGCCACCCACTGACAAGGTGCTCAAAAAGAATTGTCTGACCAATCTAGAAATTCAATCACGATATTCCGACTACTTCCCGCTGCGCACTGCTTGAAACG
>JANNPR010001238.1:0-2716 GCA_031400345.1 Planctomycetota bacterium
CTACGTTACTCATCTCGAAGCCGCAATTGATGGCACGCAACTACCCGCCGACCAACTCCAAACAATGTACCGTGATCGGCCCTTGTGGGTTCGGTACGATTTAGCTCGCGTTCGTTCAGTTCTTCGCAAAGAAATGCTGTCGAACCGACCAGCAAATATGTGGCGTTATACCGAATTGCTTCCGGCGGGTCACGCGGAATTAGTAACGCTGGACGAAACGGTAACGCCGTTGCTGCCATGCCCTCGGTTGGCATCCAAACTGGGCATGTCGCAGCTTTGGATGAAGGACGAATCGCGACTACCGACAGGGAGTTTCAAGAGCCGAGGACTGGCCATGGCGATTACGATGGCCAAGCGGTTTGGCGTAACACGAATTGCCATTCCATCAGCGGGAAATGCGGGCGGCGCTGCCGCGGCATATGCCGCTAGAGCCGGCATGGAATGCTATGTATTTATGCCGGAAGACACCCCTGTCGTAAATCAATATGAGGCACGACTCGCTGGCGCCAAAACGTTCTTAGTCAATGGATTAATAACGGACTGCGGTCGCCTTGTGCGCGAGGGCAAGTCGGTCCTGGGGTGGTTTGATATGTCCACGTTGAAGGAGCCTTATCGAATCGAAGGTAAAAAGACGATGGGGTTGGAGTTGGCCGAGCAGCTCGACTGGAAGCTGCCTGATGTCATTCTCTACCCAACGGGCGGTGGTACCGGATTGATTGGAATGTGGAAGGCGTTTGGCGAATTGGCCGAATTAGGTTGGCTGGCAAATGATTGCAAGCCGAGGATGATTGCCGTGCAATCTTGGGGATGTGCGCCCATCGTTCGCGCGTTTGAACGGGGCGAGCGTTTTGCAGAGCCCTTCGAGGGGGCGGAGACTATTGCTCGTGGCATTCGCGTACCGGCGGCGGTGGGCGACTTCATGATCCTGGATGCCATTCGCGCGAGCGGCGGTTTGGCTGTCGGCGTCAACGAACAGCGTTTACCGGAATGGATGGCCACTGCAGTATCTCTTGAGGGCATTTCCGTGTGCCCAGAAACCGCGGCCTGCGTGGGGGCATTGGAGCACTTACTCGAAACAGGCCAAATACGTCAGACCGACCGAGTCGTCATCTTTAATACCGGCGCGGTGCAGAAATATGTCGAAGCCATCGCAGCTCCATTGCCACGAATCGATTGCCATGCTCCGATCGATTGGGGAAGCGTGGAGGGTGGAGGGTGAAGGGAGCCGCGGCGCCTGCCGCCGAAAGTCCGATCCCGAGTGTCCGCGTCAACTCCGTCGGCTATCCGTGGCGCACTTCATTCTTCGTATTTCACCCTCCACCCTCCACCCTCCACCCTCCACTCTTCACCCTAGTTCAGTTATCATGGCTCTCAACTTATCAGATCCTTTCCTGGAATGAAGGACGAGCGGACATGCGTATTTTGGTGGGCTGGGATAATTCGGCCGAATCGGAAACGATCAGCCTGTTGCTCAACGTCGATGAAAGCATCGCGGACGTACATACCGAGTCGGGCCCATTTGAGGAAGCTGCTAACCGAGGCGGCTGGGACGTGGTGCTGATTACTTTAAATTTTCCTAGTCCGTCGGAATCCTACGCGCTCTTTGAACGCATCCGCCTGGCGTTACCCGAATCGCCAATTATCGGAGCCTGGATTCAGGGCGAGTTGACCCACCTTGCGCGCTTCATTTCCAATGGATTGCATTCTTATCTACTGCGGGATTCGGAAGGCGAGTTTATATTTTTATTAGCGTCGATGGTCGAGGCGGCCCACTCGGCAATGCAGTCGCAGCGTGCGCGTATCTTGGCAGAACGGCTGCGAGAAGAAGTCGATTCCGTGCGCCGCTTGCAGGAATCGGTGATAACCACCGATCTGCCTAAGCCACCAGGCTATAAAATCACTGCACGGTACGAACCCTCGCAGATTCGAGTGGTCGGTAATATGCCGGTAGTTATGGCCGGTGGTGATTACTATGACGTGTTTGCGCTCGATGCCACCACGCTCATTATGCTGATCGGGGATGCTTCGGGGCATGGCGTGAAAGCTTGCATGTCGATCATGACGATGCATACTCTGCTGCGCATGATTCGTGACAAAAGGTATTCCAAGACTGCGGACTTCGTTCAGGAAGTCAATCGTTTTTTATGCACCAGTGACATTGTCAAAGACGAAGGCGGCTTTATTACGTTGCTGTACACCACCCTCGATTTACAGAGCAACAAATTGCAGTTTACTTCGGCCGGTCAGCCCATGCCCCTTTTGCAGAACTTGGAAACTAACGAAATTGCCCGAATGGGAACGGATGAAGATGGCGGACTGCCTTTGGCCATCGATGAAGACTGGAAGTATGAGCAAAAGGAAGTCATCATTCCTGTCAACTCACGAGTGCTAATTTATACGGACGGATTGGAAGAGGCGTTCCCCGCCGAAGGCGACGAATGGCGAGATCAGTTCGGCCTGGAAGGCATCATGAATACGATGCGCGACACGGTTAATGCACCGCTGGAAGAAGTACTAAATCGGTTGTTCCACGATTCCAATGCCGCCACGGCGGGAAGCGGGCGCCACGACGACACCTCCATCGTGCTGCTGGAACGGCGCGAAGTCCAAGAGGGCGAAGGCGAGGTCGAAGGCGGCCAGTCTTGATAGCACACCCTGTGCTGGTTTGAAGAAGAAGCTTTGTTAGTTTGAACGAGAGTAGGCACACTCCGTGTGC
>JANNPR010001253.1:0-5493 GCA_031400345.1 Planctomycetota bacterium
TGACTACATTGGCCGCGGCTTGGCGGGACCATCCAATCCTCGATCGGTCGGGTTTGATGCAGCCTGCAAAGCCATCGATGAAGCAGTGAACGAGGCCTTCCAAACCGCCAATATTCCCCGGCACACAGTGGCTGCCGCGGTTCTCGGCATGGCCGGCGCCGGCCGCCTCGAAGAGCAGGAACGATTGTTAGCTTGGGCCAGTCATTCTAAGTTGGCAGAACGTGTCCGAGTGACGCACGATGGCGAACTGGTACTAAGCGTCGACAGCGTCAGCGGAAATCGAATTGCCCTAATAGCAGGGACCGGTTCGTTTGCGTTTGGCTCAAATACCGCGGGTGTAACGGCTCGCGCCGGTGGCTGGGGGTATTTATTCGGAGACGAGGGAAGCGGCCATGCAATCGGAATTGCTACGTTGCGATCCGTCGCCAAAGCGGCAGATGGTCGTGGACCAAGCACTCGACTGCTGGAGAGGCTGCTTAGTCACCTGCATGTTGAATCGCCTCAGGCGATTGTTTCAGTTGTTTACTCAAGCTCGTTCGACCGGACACGCATCGCCGCAATCGCCGAAATTCTGCTGGAGGAATCGAAACGAGCAGACCCAGTGGCGACGCAAATTGCCGGAGCAGCAGCACTCGATCTGGCCAGTGCTGTTCAGGCGGTCGCCTGTCGCTTGGAACTGTCGCCTAGGTCATTTAGCTTGGCTTGCTCCGGTGGACTGCTCAGCGGCAACGACTACTTTTGTGAATTAACTCGACAGGCTTGTTGGAATTTGGCAATTCCACCCAACCAGATCACAATCGCCGCACAGCCCTGCCTTGGCGCCGTAAATCTAGCGTGCGGCCTGTGCGTATCGTAGCCACGCTTGAGACCCTCCGCTTGAGACCCGGCAGCAAATCGGCGACCATGACCATGCCAAGACTCCTCCGGGCTTGAGAACTACACCTTTCTAATGGAGCTCCTTATGAAAATTCATCTTGCTATCGTGTCGATCATGGTCGCACAGTTACTCGGGGCGAACCGGGTCTCAACCGCTGCCGACGAATCGTCAGATTGGTCAGCGACCATTAAGTTCCCGGCTGGCGAAAAGGCTACAAAACTATTTAACGGGAAAGACTTTACCGGCTGGGAGGGATACACCAATAAGTATTTCAACATTAAGGACGGCGTCATCGTTGCAAAGAATGGCACCGACAATGCCCCGAAGGTAAGCATGTATTTGCTCACAACCAAACCCTATCGCAACTTTCGCCTGTTGCTAGAAGGCAAGCTAGTCGAATCGAAGATGCATTCTGGGGTGGCTATTTGGGGGAAGAAGTATGAAAAGGATGCCGAACCGTTTTCGTATCAGGGACACTTAGTGATGTTTCCTAGCGGATGGGGCTTTTATGACCTGTACCGTCGGAACTCGATTTATCAAGATGACGGGCGCGCTAAAAAAGCGGACAACGTTGACGGCTGGAACCGTATGGAAATCCTGGCGATCGACAGCCGAATCCGACTGGCAGTGAATGGGAAAGAGGTGGCAGATTGGACCGATCCCAAACCTGAATTGTGTGGCAGTGGGCCGATCGGCCTGCAACTGCATTCCAATACCGTGCCGCAAGAAGTTCATTTCCGCGGACTGATATTGGCTGAAAATCCAACCGACCGGCTAATCAGCGTCCAATAGCGTGAGGTGCTCACCCACACACCGCGCATTTAAGGCCTGTGCAAATTATGCCGATATGAGTCTGTAATAAGTCCTTGTTGACTAACATTGTCAACATAGGTAGGATCCACCTGTTTCGTTTAACTCCGAGCCGGAGGCGACAGTTGGGTCCCTGTACGAACTTGAGCTGAAAAGGACGCCATTCGCGACAAGGAAATAGCGTGACCACTGCCTCGTCGATGCCAAATTTGAGCAACTTTCATCCGGCTGTGCATGATTCAGCTGTCACCAAGGCCGCCATGGACACAAAACAAATTAATTTGGTAGCAGTCCAGCAGCTGGAAATGACACCCGAGCTCGCAGAAGAGCTGCAGACTGCTAGCGAAAGGCTGGAATACGCCTCGCCTCAAGAGATTCTACGTTGGACGGTGGAGCGTTTTGCACCCCGCTTCACAATGGCCACGGCGTTTGGTCCGGAGGGGATGGTATTAATTCACATGTTGGCCGAACTTGGTCGATCGGTACCCATTTTCAACTTGGATACGGGTTATCAATTCAAGGAAACACTCGAGCTTCGTCAACGCGTAATCGAACGCTACGGAATTGTGGTGGAACTAAAGCAGCCGGTTTTGACGGTCCCCGAGTATGAAAAACTCCATGGCGGGCCGGTGTATAGTCACAATCCAGACAAGTGCTGCTTGGATCGTAAAGTTACATTGCTCAACCAGGCTGTCCAAGGAATGCATGCTTGGGCGAGTGCGATCCGTCGTGATCAGAGTGCCGATCGTGCGAAAGTTGCAATTGTAGGCTGGGATAAAAGATTCAGTCTGGTGAAAGTGAGCCCATTGGCTAATTGGACCAAGCAACAGGTCTGGAAGCTGATCACGGACGAAAACATCCCATACAATGCACTGCACGATCAGGGGTATACGAGCATTGGTTGCTGGCCGTGTACACGCGCCGTGACATTAGGTGAGGACGAACGTTCTGGGCGTTGGAGCGGTCTGCAGAAGACGGAATGTGGTCTTCATTCGCTTGACGATAAGTCGTGAACGTATCTGCTAAGGCCGAATACGCATGCTTGGCCATGCTCGAATTAGCGGTTCGTTACGGGTCTGGCGATCCCGTCCGCATTCGTGAAATTGCGAAGTCGCACGGAATCCCCTCGCAATTTTTGGTTCAAATCTTGTTGCAGCTCAAGAGCGCCTCACTGGTGACAAGCGTCCGGGGGGCCGCAGGCGGTTATCGATTGGCGCGCGATCCTGCTCAGATCTCGCTGTGTGATATCCTGGCTGTGGTCGAGAGTCGTTTTATCGATTCCGTCGAACCAGGGCGTGATCGGAGTGCCACAGCTCAAGCCCTATTCGATGCCTGGCAGCGAGTCGCCCTTGTTCAACGGGAAATGCTTTCTCAGATCACCCTGGCCGAGCTTTGCGAGCGAGTTCGCAGCCGAGGCGAAGTAGGGATGTATTACATCTAGTGCGATCTGCCCTTGAGCTCTTTGCTTGGTATCGAGTTATAATGAGCAACTTCATACACCGAACGAGAGAGGGCTCATCTCATGCGGCGACGTTTGCATCCACTGGGATCGATCAAGGCGTTGGCAGACGTCCGCTGTAATCGTCGACAGGCCGTGGCCGCGCTGGCGAGCGGGGCTGGCCTGCTTCTCACCGAGAGCGTGCCTTGCTGGGGTGCCTCAGAGATTGACGGGGCTTGGCAGAAGTCGATCACTCGCGGTTTGGATTGGATGGCGAAATCGCAATCTTCCCTAGGGCATTGGACGGCTAATGGCAGCTATGCCGCGGCCATGACCGCATTGGCGGGGACTGCGATGTTGAGTTCCGGTTCCACCGCGACGCAGGGGCCTTATGCCAAAAACATTCGCCGCGCAGTAGACTTCATCACCGGTAAAACTCGCGACAACGGATTAATCGGAGATCCGCTCGACGGTCGTTACACCTACGGTCATGGATTCTCAATGTTGTTTCTGTCGCAAGTGATCGGCGAGGAGGAAGACATTGAGCGTCGCGAAGAGCTGATCGATGTTCTGACCAGAGCGGTGCACTTCAGCGGCCAAGCGCAGACTCCCGCAGGGGGGTGGGGATACGTGAGCGCGCGTGACGGAGGAAATTTCGACGAAGGCTCGACCACGATAACTCAAGTGCAGGGCTTGAGAGGCTGTCGCAATGCGGGTATTCCCGTTCCGGCGGAAGTCATCGACAACGCGAAAAACTATATCTACTCGTGCAAGAATCCCGACGGGGGAATTTCTTACAGCTCGCGCAACCGAGGCAGCTCCCGCCCGGCAATTACCGCCGCCGCCCTCGCCACACTTTACAATGCCGGCGATTACGATGGCGAGCATGTACCGGCTATGTTGGATTATGCCAAGAAAAATCTCCACACGATTGCTAGCAGCGTACAGCAATTCGGACACTGGCATTACACCTACTTGTATTATTCACAAGTGGTGTACCGCCAGGGGAATGAGGAATGGGCCCCCTTTCGTGATCGACTATATGCTCGAATTGTCGAAGAGCAGCTGGCAGATGGCAGTTGGACCGGTAATGTCGCGTCCATTTACGTTACTGCTTGCAATTTGATCATGCTGCAGTTGGATCGGGCGTTGCTACCGATCTATCAACGGTGACGGATAGTCCGTGCTAGCAGTTCTGGTCCGCTTTGTTCGGCCCCGTGCTCCTGCTATCTTGCCATAATTGGATGAACTCGGAAGGCTGGGAAAGCCGAAATATCCTTCTGCGTGTGTCCAGCCTGTATTAGCTTAGTGGCCAAGGAAGGTCTCCTGTGTGCCGGCTGACGATCATCATTCCGTTTCTCGGCCAGGATAAGCCCTTCGAGGCGACACTGGTTTCGGTGCTTGAAGCCCGTTCGTCCGGCTGCGAGGTCATCGTGGTCGACAACGGTCGCTACCAGGACCCTTACGATATTGGCGATGAGGTGCGATTCACCTCATGCAGTGGCAACGTATCGTTGCTCAATCAGCTCAATCATGGATGCGACGAAGCCAAGGCGGACGTCATCCATTTTTTGCAGCCTGGTTTAAAGGCGACAAGCGGATGGCTTGAAGCTGCCATGACGCATTTTGAAAATCCTTTGGTGGGATGTGTTGCACCCGCGATTCTGGATCCGGACGGCGCACACTTCCTTGCTGGTGTATCTTATGGCTTAGGTGGGACGCGTTCGGTGACGCGACTTCCCCTGGGCAGTAGCGTTAGAAATCACCAGTCCAAATTACTCGGACGTAACGAGATACTTGGGCCGACATTGTTCGCAGGATTCTATCGACGAAGCTTTTTCCAGCTGTGCGGTGGTTTTGACGCAAGTGTGGGAAAAGCCTATGCAGACGTAGACTTGGCGCTCTCGCTTTCCGATTTAGGCTTTCACGCTACGTGTGAACCTAACTCCCTGCTCGTACCGTTTTCGATTTCGGAGGAACGGCCGAATAGTTTGGTGGAAGGTCGTACGGCGGAGCGCTTATTCTGGCGGCACGCCCAGCAACATCCGCAGAAACCGCCGCTCCTCAGGCATCTTTGTGCGGTTATGGGCGACCTGGTCACAAGCCTTCCACATCGTTCGCTGCCAAAGTTATTGGGACGAGCGATGGCGTATGCAGAAAAGAAGAGCTATCGGCAGTTCGCGGCGCAGATGGCGGAATCCGCGAAGATCGCCGAGTTTCTGATTGCAAAGGCCGAGCGGCGGCAACAAGCAGCGCACACTTGCCGTGAACCGATGCGACGTGCTGCATAAGTAGGATGGGCACTCTTGCCCGTCTTTGAACACGCGACAGTAGGATGGGCACTCTTGCCCGTCTTTGAACACGCGAC
>JANNPR010001261.1:0-7082 GCA_031400345.1 Planctomycetota bacterium
ACCGTGAGCGTACCCGTATCAAAATTGGCGGAATCGATATCGGCCGCGCTAGACGAACCGTCTAGAACAATAGCGGCGCTATTCTCGGTGTAGCTAGCCGGAGTATTAGAAAGTCCCAGGACTGGCGGGTCATTCACACCAGCGATGGAAATGGAGATGTTACTAATCGCCGTTAATGCCGAGTCGAGACCGGTATTACCGTGATCATTGGTTGTCATAGTCAAGATATCGGACCCGAAGAAATTTGGGTTCGGATTATAGACTACGCCAGAAACGTTCGCGAAAGTGGTATTGATCGCGGCCATGGTACCGTTAAGGACAATGCTCGCGCTACCATTGTTGGATACGTTTGCTGCATCCACACCGCCGCCCACACCCGTATTCGCCGTCAATACTCCATTCGCGACGGTGAGCGTTACCGACATCACACCCGTATCGGCGTCGACGTCACTTATGGCGAGTCCCAATATCGTCAGAGGCGTATCCTCGAATGCAGCAACTGGACTCGCCGGAACCGTGTTGACCGGCGCTTGGTTAGCTCCAAGTACGAACATTTCATCGCCGCTAAGGCCGTTATTGGCGTTAAATACCAACTTACTATTGAATGCTATGAGGTCAGTCGGATCGGAACTTTGGGGACCCGGCCACAGGTCCGTCACGGGACCAGTCCCCTCGGCTGTACCGTTACTTTTCCACAATTCTCGACCTGTCCCCGGCATGTCCACCGTGAACAGCAAATTGCTTCCGACAACCGTTAGTGACTCGAGATTCGAGTCTTCGTGGCCCGGCGTTATGTCACTCACCAGAGTGGTACCGGCGACAGTTCCGTTGCTTTTCCATAATTCAAAACCGGAGCTTCCGAGTTCGTCAAACGCGCGAAAGTAGAGAACGCCGTTGACGTTCGTCAGCTCAGTGGGATTGTTTACAACACCATCGATTGCATCGACCAGCAAAGTGCCGGCCGGCGTGCCGTCCGTCTTCCAAAGATTTCGAACGTTTGATTCATCAAGGGCCGAGAAGAACAGAGTCGACCCGACCACCGTGAGTTCCTGCGGCAAAGAGCTGACATAGGAACCGGTCGCAATATTCTTGACAATCGCCGTCCCGGCGAGCGTACCGGTACTCTTCCACAATTCCTTTCCAGTCGCCGGTGAATCAGCGGCTGAAAAGTACAGCGCGCCATTGAAGCTGGTGAGGTCGCTGATTTGAGAAGAATCGCCCGAACCGTTGATATCTTTCACCATTGCTGTTCCGCCCGGTAATCCGTTGCTGGTCCACAGCTCCCTTCCATTTACGCCATTATCGGCTGTAAAGTATAAAGCTCCGCCGACGTCGGTCAGATTCGCGGGACTCGAACCGGTGTTAGCCGCGGTGTTGATATTGGCAACCAACACTGTGCCCACTAACGTACCGTTGCTTTTCCAGAGCTCGTAGCCCGTCGTCCCGCTGGTCGCTGAGAAATATAGGGTGCCGCCGACGTTTGTTAGGTTCGTCGGGTAGGAGCCGTTGCCTGCAGCGTTGATGTTTCTCACGATCACCGTGCCGGCGGGGGTCCCATTGCTCTTCCAAAGCTCGACACCATTAATGCCGTCGTTTGCCGTGAAAAACAGCGTGCCATCAACGTTAGTCAGATTGGATGGTTCCGTGCTGGCAACGGGGCCCTCGACCAATGATGTCCCGGCGATGGTGCCGTCGCTCTTCCACAGCTTGCGGGAACCCGTAGCCGGATCAATCGCAGTGAAGAAGTACAGCGAACTACTGACCGGAGTAAACCCAAATGGATTGGAGCTGGAATTCAGGGCGAGGATGTCTTTGACGATGTTGGTCGTCGCATCGGTTCCACTACTGCTCCATAGTTCGCGACCATTTGCCGCATTTGTCGCCACGAAGAACAGTTTGCCGTTTGCGCTTGTCAAATGCTGCGGATTAGAGCTGAAGGTATTTCCGGGCAGGATATCTTTCACGAGCGCGGTACCAGGGGATGTTCCATTGCTCGTCCATTGCTCGCGGCCGATCGGCGTCAAGTCTGGCGCCAGGCTATCCGCGGTAAAATACAGCGTGCCGTTGACGTTGGTCAGCCGCGTTGGATACGAGCTAAGATTTGCCCCGTCGATGTCGTGAACCTGCACGGTACCGCCGGGCGATCCGTCACTTTTCCAAAGCTCGTGCTGGCCATTAAACAAGGCTGTATAAAATAACGTGCCGTTGACATTAGTCAGGTTCGTCGGGGAATAGCTGCCCGTATTCACAACCTCCACAGGCACCGTACCTCCGAGACTACCATCGCTTTTCCACAATTCTCCCAGCGCTTGAAACATCAATGTGCCATTTAAATTGACCAAGTGGGTCGGATTCGTAGTTCCGCTGCCGACCGTAATATCTTTGACCATCACCGTGCCAGCCGGAGAACCATTGCTCTTCCAAAGTTCGACGCCATGGAGGTTATTGGTCGCAGTGAAGTACAAGTCATTGTTCACGGCTGTTAGCAAATCGGGCGACGAGCTAACCGCCGCGGGCGCGATGTCCCTTACGATGAGCGTGCCGGCTGCAGTGCCGTTGCTTTTCCAAAGTTCAGTGCCATTGGCGTTGGTGGTGGCGGTAAAGAACAGTGTGCCATTAACGTTCGTTAATTTGGTCGGATAGGAACCACTGGTTCCGCGCACGATGTCTTTCACAAGCACCGTTCCCGCTGCCGTACCATTCGACTTCCATAATTCGATCACAGAATCGCCGCCTAGGGAATTCTGGCGACGGGCAGTGAAGAAAAGAGTGCCGTTGACATTCGTTAGCTTCGATGGCTGCGTGCTGCCAAACTTGCCATCCACAACCACCGTTCCTGCTGCTGTGCCATTACTTTTCCATAGTTCATAGGAACCCGTACCAGGGTCAATCGCGGCAAAGTAGAGCGTGCCATTAACGTTCGTTAACTCCGAAGGATTGCTGCTCACTCCTGGTGAGGGCTGAATGTCTTTGACCATCGACGTCCCGCCAACGGTGCCATCTGTTTTCCACAACTCAACTCCGGATACGCCATCATCGGCAGCGAAATAAACAATGCCATTGACGTCGGCAAGTGATGTGGGATTGGCATCGCGAGGAGCACCTGCGATATCGATTAACAAAGGATTAACCGCCAACACGCGGCGGTTTTCCAAAGATTCGAACCCCGATAAGAACCGCGTTCGGTTCGTACGGCGAGCTTCAAGGCGAGCAGTCTTGCGAGAGCGATTCAAAGTGCGTAGTAACCAATTCTTCAACATCCAATGCTCCAATCAAGTGACTTCGTTATTCGTATGCGTTGCGGTACGTGCCGCTGCCCCCACGGCATCTTTCTCCAACGACCGGAGAAAGAGAGAGCGCACCCCCCAGCTATGGAGGGCGGAGTGTAACCGAATATCCAGTCACGAGCAACACTTTTGACCCAGATGTTAAGAAGTCGGGGCACGGTGCGAATTTTCAGACTGTTGCCGACGATCGACCGTCAGGCGGCACAATCCAGACGTCTTTGGATCGACCCCCCGGCTCCGTTCCATCATCATCCGGCGACGGACCGTAGAGCGCGGGGGCGTTGCAGCCGGGCAATACCTCGACCGCGAAGATTTCCTCGACGCCCGACAGGAACTTGAGCACCGCGACCGTCCGACCAATTCGCAAATCGATGACGGCTACCCCGCATCTCAACTCGTCGCGACGCTCTTCAATGGGCAGCCCTCCGAATATGGATGTCTCCCTAATTCGCGATAGTCCCACAAACGCGAAGGGTGGATATAGACTCATCCCGCGAGTGTACCCGGGCACCTGCTCAATGCATTCGTAGCGACCTGACGCGGCATCGACGAGCGTCAGATGCCCTCGGCCGGAATCCAAAACAAATAGGCGACCTTCATGAAGCCGCGGCGAATGCGGCATCGCGAAACCCCTCGCCACGGTTTCACCACTAGGCACGTCGATGATGCACCCGGTTGTAGCCTTCGTTGGACGCCAACCGGCCGGTTCATTGGTTTCCGACATCGCGGTAACAAACTTCGGGCGTCCGTTCAGCAGCGCTATACCGTTCAAGTGACAACGATCCTCGGCCGCCAGTTCCTTAATGAATGGCGGACGCCATTGCGGTACGAAACTGTAGTCTTCCTGTAAGGTACACAAAGCCGAAAATAACGTATTGACGATCCACAATCCGTCGGTTCCCCAGGCTAGTTCATGCGCCTGAATGCTGCCTGTAAAAAACGAAGTTCGCGCGACCCAGCCAGCGTCATACATGCCTCGCGGCTCCAGCGTTGCCGCCAGCCCAGAAGTAGCATGCAAAAAGTAGATTTGACGACGCGCACCTAAGGCGATGCGCTGAGGACCAACCGCCACACCCATCACTTGATCTAAATGATGAAACTCAAACGTCACCTTACCATCGCGTGTTCCAACGACGGCCAGCTTGCCCGCTTGGTACGTAGATACCAGTAGCGAAATGTTCAAGTGCGACAGAATAATCGGGAATTCTGCCGAGTATTCAAACCGGACCTCACGATATGCCCCGGGTGACGACTTGGCTGTACCAGTAGTCGTTGATTCGCCAGTAGTGTCGTGGGGAGTGCTAATCGAGGCAGCCTCATGACCTGGCGAGGAAACTGCCGATGTCCCAATCGCGGCTCACGCAAAGAATGAGATGGGCAGCATCCCCGGTGCCATCGTTTCGCGACTGGTAGTTGATGTTCATCGCCGAATTGTAGCACGAACGTTGCCATTAAGTCACCCGTATCTACATGTTCAGCCGCGTGTCATTGAGCGGCAAGGTAACATTTGTTCGGGGTGAGAAACGGAAATCGCTCTGGCTCCCAATCACAAGGAACTGCTGACCCCATAGATTAGTCACCGCGTTACCGCGATTTTCGATGTCATACGGATGAACGATTGCATCGGAGAGTTCCGGGTGGTTGAACATCCGTTGCATGAACACCCATTTCTTAGCATCAGGGGCGTAGCGCCACAGTTCGCCCCACGGCCACACGCCGACGAGCACCTCGCCGCCGAAAACCACCGATTTGTGTGACATGTGAAGCAAGTGCGTTTCTTGGTCCAGTCGATTGCCGCTGCGTTAAGAAATCGAGCCGCCTCGTTCAACGAAAAAGTTTTAGCTAAGGGTTCGTCCTTGCTGTTCGCTTCCAGTGCGACGTAATTTTCTGGGGTCACCGGTTCAGCCGCGGCACACGGCGCGCAACTAAGAGCGGTCTGCACATCACACATCAAAGACACCCACATAATCGAAGGTTGGCCGCCGCGACAATATTGAACCGAGTCGCTCCGATGAGAGCTAACTGACGCAGGAGGTTCAAGCACATTTGCGCGCCAAACAATTCGGGACAACCTCGGTGTGATGGAATATGTCGTTTTTTGGCGAACGACTTTTTACGGCCACGGTGTCTATAGATTTCCGCATCAGGATTGCCGTTGTCACGAGGGCCGATAACCGGCATCACTAGCACAACCGGACCCGTTTGCGATCTGAACCGCGGGCAGATAGGCATCGTCTCGCAACTCGCCGCTGCCGGCAATGTAGGGTTGTACAGCTTGCGCGCGGCGGGTGATCATCTGAAACCCGTCATTGCATCCCAACCGAATTGTGAGGTAACCATGTCGGCATCGATTCAACAGGACACTGCGGCAGTCCCGGGTCCCCAGAACCGAACGACGGCCATTTTTTTGATTAGCGTCTTCGGCCTGTTCCTGGAATTGATGCTGATCCGGTGGATCGGCACCGAAGTGCGAATTTTCGCGTATTTGCAAAACACGGTGCTGATCGTGTGCTTCCTAGGACTGGGCATGGGATGCTTCACCAGTTCCAAACCGGTCGCCATCCGCAATATCCTGCTCCCGCTCTTAGCGCTGACGGTTCTGTTGGCACTGCCACCAACCCGGGTGGTCCTGGCCAATATCACAGGCTTGCTCAGCGTGCTCGACGATATGCCGATTTGGGAATACTCCCTCAGCGAAGGCTGGCTGACAACCGTTCCACGGGTGACCGCCGGCCTGGTCCTAACGTTGGCGTTGATGGCGCTGATCTGGGAGATGTTCGTCCCGATTGGCCGGTTGCTGGGGCGAATGATGGACAATCGCGAGCGTGTGATTTGGGCCTATTCGATCAATGTGACCGGCAGCTTGCTGGGGATCTGGCTGTTTGTGGCCCTCAGCGCGTGCGCGCTGCCGCCGCTGGGCTGGCTGGTCGTGGCCTGTGCATTGCTATTGCCATTTATCTGGGCCGGACCGCAGAAGATCGTCAACTTTGGGCTAGTTGCCGCGTTGCTGGTCTTCGGCATGTTCGTCGGCCGCGAGCCGGGCGCGCTCGAGACGCACTGGTCTGCCTATCAAAAGCTCGTGCTCAAGGACGCACCAGGCGAAAAATACGGCTACACGGGAAAACTAATTACGGTTAATAACGCCGGCTACCAGGGAATGATCGATCTCGATCCGAACCGCGTCAAAGGCAATTCTCGGATTCCCGCCGACTTAAGGGGCCTGAGCCAGTACGACCTGCCGCTGCGATTCAAGCCGAGTCCCGCACGGGTGCTGATCGTAGGCGCCGGCTCGGGCAATGATGCCGCCGGGGCGCTGCGGGGCGGGGCGGAACACGTCACCGCGGTGGAGATCGACGCAGCGATCATTGACATGGGTCGCCGGCATCATCCTGAGCGCCCGTATGACTCGCCGCGCGTGAGCGTCGTGCAGGACGACGCCCGCTCATTCTTCGCCACGACCGACCAGAAGTACGATTTGATCATCTTCGGGCTGCTCGACTCACACACCACGACGGCGATGACCAATGCCCGCCTCGATCATTACGTCTATACGCGTGAAAGCATCGCTCGGGCTCGCCAACTATTGGCACCTTCGGGTGTGATGGTGCTCACGTTCGAAGCGCTGAAGCCCTACATCGCCGATCGCATGGGGCGATGCATTCAGGAAGTGTTTCAGCAGGATCCGCTCACCTTCCGCATGTTGTCGAACAGCACCGGCTGGGGCGGGGTGATGTTTGTTGTGGGCGACCAGGCCTGCATTCAAGCCGCGTTGGCCCGCGACACATCGCTAGCCAC
>JANNPR010001293.1:0-5253 GCA_031400345.1 Planctomycetota bacterium
TTTTGGTTTTGGTTTGGGTTTGGGTTTGGGTTTGGGTTTGGGTTTTGATTTTGATTTTGCGCAATGAACTGCTGCTGTGATTGGGGCCTCGGGGGACGTCGTTGCAGCTCAACATGAGCTTGAAAGCGGCGAGACCATGAAGGACTTAAGAGTTCCTTGTTTAGTGCCGAGAGACTCGCTTGAGGAGCGTGATACGCTTCGAAGGGAAAGGTGTCCGAGTCGTCCTTGCGAGTGATCATCACCAGATCACTGCGATATACCGGCGACGCCTCGTTCTGGGCCATGAAACAAATCGACGCGAAAATTCGTCCTCCGCGTCCAACCGACACGTGAACGGGACGTGCCAAATCGCCCCCAATCAACAAGTCTTTTTCTTCACAGCGAAATGTAGCGCCGTGAGATCGTAACGGGTAGTAAGTGATCTTGCGCGTACACCACCGCGCCACCAGCAGGCTGTGCCGGTACGTGTCCGGTAAAAAAGTGTCGTCGTAATACGACTGTCCAACGGGCACGGCTCGTCCCATCGTGGTGATCATGGTTTCCAGCAAATCGAGTCGTTCCGGTGTTTTGTTGAGCATCCAACCTCGAGGCCAATTGAAGTAGGCGCCGGGCGTCACATGATTGAGCCGTCCCGGCACATATTCAGCCGGCATGCTCTCGTGATCGTTGTCGTTGGTAAACAAATTCCACTCGCGGTCGAAGCACAGTCCGCAACTATTTCTCAGCCCACGAGCGATCACTTCCAAACCGCTGCCATCCGGTCGACAGCGAAATACACCTCCCACGCCGTTGTAGGGGACGCGCTCCCACTTCTCGTCATCGACCGTAATGGATTGGTATGGACTCGACCGCCCATGCTCGTCACCGTTGGTGCCAATCGAATCGTGGAGGATCGTTGGTCGGCAAAAGAAGGTCCAATGTCCCCAATGATCTGGGCGGGAAAAATCTCCGTAGTACCACAATGGGTCGCCCATGGCGAAATACAGTTTTCCATCCGGTCCCCAAGTCATCCCGTGAAAACACTGGTGCACGTGTCCCATCGGAACGCCCCAAATCAATCGTTTTGCTCGCAGCCCCTCACGCTGTACTCGTCCGTCCGGAACGATGTACAAGGCACTTACCGTCAATAAATACAGATCGTTACCACGAATTTCGATGTCATAGACCCAAGTATGGTCGGGGAGTCGCAACAGCTCGCGTCGTGGCAGGTATTGACCTTGTGGGTCAAGGTCGTAGACAAAGAGGGCGTCTCGACCGCCCACGAATAGTTGGCCCGCGCTGTCCGACTTAACGGCCAGAAACGATTCTGTCTTGGCCGAATCCAGTTTGACTACTTTGAGCTCCGGATCGGTAACCCAGTAATCCAATTCAGCGGCCTGACTCAGTGACGTAAGCAAACAGAGCAATCCCAACTCGGCGAATACGTTGCAGAACCTGTTCATCTAAATGCCTCGCCAGAAGTGGCACACTTACCCACCTTGTTTCAGTCGGACGGAAACGGAGGCGCTTCATTATTCAATTCGGAAATCGCATTACAAGCGGCGCGCTGTTCGGCTTCCTTTTTATTTCGGCCCCACGCACCTTGATACTGTTTGCCATTGAGCATGGCAGCGACCTTGAAGCACTTCGCGTGGTCAGGACCTTTCACGTCCAAAAGTTGATAAACAGGTGTCACGCCAATTTCTCGTTGGGAGAACTGTTGCAGCAGGGACTTGTAATTCCCCCCCAATTCTCCGGCGGCAGCCAATTCTATTTCTGGACCGATATATTGATGGATGAAACGCTTTGCGGCGTCATTCCCACCATCCAGATAGATGGCAGCCACCAAGGATTCGAAAACGTCGGCGAGGAGCGACGGCGGCACGATGGGGCTAGTTAACATCCCTTTGCCAACAATCAGACACTCTTGCAATCCCAGCGCTTCGCTGATTTTTGCGCAGGTCTGGCGACTTACGACCACGGACTTGATTTTTGTGAGATCGCCTTCCAGGTAGTCCGGATACTGCTGGAAGAGTAACTCGCAGACAACGGCACCGAGAATTGCGTCGCCGAGAAACTCCAGACGCTCGTTGGACGCCAATCGATGCTCGGCCCCCGATGCATGAGTGAGTGCGGAGAGAAGGATCAATCGGTTCGTAAACGTATAGCCAATCCGCCGCTCGCATCGCTCCAAACGTGCCGCTGGATCGACACTATTATCGAAACTAGACGATTCCGCCATTAACTTCTAAAGGGCCTCAATAGTTGAAAGACTGGGACGGCCCAACCGTAACAGTCGACGTCCGATTTGTCAACGCTAAGGCATGCAACCAGTCGTGCTCGCTTAATTACCTTACTCTCCGCGGTTCATTTCCTTTGGCTGCGGCTCTGCCGCGCTAAGGTTTCATGTTCCTTTGGGAACGTTGAGTTGACACGGTGCATATGGGCTGTCACGTTAAGTCAGATGATTTCCGTTGTGGAGTTGTCCAAAACGTTTTATTCAGGCGATCGCTCTATCTTGGCGGTCGATCAGGTGTCCTTTGCGGTAACTCCCGGGGAAGTTTTCGGGCTGTTAGGAGAGAACGGCGCGGGAAAAACGACCACCCTACGAATGATTTTGGGGTTACTCAAGCCGGATGCCGGCTATACCGAAGTGAGCGGGTTTCGAACGTCTGATGATCCAGAGGAAGTGAAGAGGTGCATTGGCTTTGTGTCGACGAGCGCGGGACTCTACCCGTGGCATACACCGCGAGAGTTGTTGCAGTATTTTGCGGAGCTCTACGGCGTCAGGGACGCACAGGCAGAATCGCAGCTGCAACGCCTTTCGATGTTGTTTGGTTTGACCGAATTCATGGATCGGCGTTGTTCGAATCTCAGTACTGGGCAGAAACAGCGAGTCAATTTGGCGAGGTCGCTGATGCACGATCCCCCGGTGATACTCATGGACGAGCCCACGCGCGGCTTAGATGTCATGGGGAGCAAGGATGTTTTTGACTACGTCGCCTCGGCACGCAAGTCGGGCAAGGCGGTCATTATGTGCACGCATCGGCTTGACGAAGCGGAACGCTTTTGCGATCGCTTCGGGCTGATCCATCGCGGTCGTCTGATGCGACACGGGACTTTGCCGCAGCTCCGAGAGGCGACGGGTTGTGACACCTTAACTGAAATATTCTTACGTGAACTTGCGGATCGAACAGCGGACGCTTTATGAGTAACGCGGAGCAACCACCCAATTCGTCCTTGTCAAATGCACCGCATTCGACTGGGGTATTGGGCACTGCACGCTTCGCAAGATTGGCGCGAAAAGAGCTCAGGGAAGTACTTCGCGATCGCCGGACCATTGTCACGCTAGTGCTCATGCCAGTTCTCGTCTACCCGCTGCTGAGCATGGCGTTTCAGCAACTTCTGATCTCCGGCCCCGCGCCCGCGGAACAAGTCGAATTTCGTCTATCCGTGGAGAACGAGCAAGAAGCCCACTTGTTAAACGAGCTGTTGCATAGTGGCGATCGAATTCTTCGAGGCCCCGAAGCCACGGATCCGGATGTGGCATTGCTGAATGATGAGGATCCGAAAATAGGGCACGAGCCTAGCATCGAGAACACTCATATTTGGGTCGCCCAACAGGAACTAACGACGCTCGTCGAGCGCGGCGACGTAGACATGGCTGTGAAAATACGCGTTCGTCCTGGGACTCGTCACGAACTACCATCCGATGAAAAGACTGCGCGCCGGCAGTCCGCTGAGCCTGCCAATTACGACTTCGAACTAATCTATCGACCAAGTTCTGAATTCGGTCGTTTGCTGACTCGATTCGTGGAATTACGAATCAATGCCGTGAAGGAACAACAGCTACTTGACCGGCTGGCCCAACATGGCGACCGCGCTCCATCGACGGTTACTTTGCGATTTCAGACGGTGATCAGCGAAAAGCGAGATCCCTACTCGCTGGCTGCGTTGATACCTCTGGTGCTGATCATGATGACCATTACGGGAGCGGTTTATCCTGCGATTGACGTTACGGCTGGCGAGCGAGAGCGCGGCACGTTGGAATCGCTCATGGCGGCGCCGGTTTCGCGAATGAAACTTCTTGCCGCCAAATACTTGGCAGTGGTAACGGTCGCCGTGCTCACCGCACTGGTGAACGTGACGGCCATGCTCGCCACTCTGTACAGCACGGGTTTGGGACGCACGTTACTCGGCGATTCTGGCTTTTCTCCGAAAACTATTTGCCTCGTATTCCTGTTACTGATTCTATTTGCAGCTTTTTTCGCGGCGGTGCTCTTGTCCCTGACCAGTTTTGCTCGCAGCTTCAAAGAAGCTCAGGCATATCTGATCCCCTTAATGTTGGTAGCTTTGGGACCGGGTTTTCTGTCCCTGATGCCAAATATCAAGCTCAACATGGTTCTGGCGGTAACGCCGCTGGCGAACTTGGTTCTCTTAGCGCGCGATATCTTGCAAGGAACCGCGGAAGGCTGGGCCTCGCTCGTGGCCATTACCACGACCTTGCTGTATGCGGTGGGGGCCATTTCACTGGCGGGCCGAGTCTTTGGGGGTGACGCGATACTATACGGCGCTCGAGGTAGTTGGACGGATCTCCGGCGCCGCGCGCTGCAACCTCGATCTGCCCCGACACTGGATGCAGCCGCACTGACTGTGGCCGTGTTGTTTCCCCTATATTTTGTCGCGGGTGGAATGCTGAGCCTACTCGCCGGAATATCCATTGGCACTCGGCTGATGTGCATGGCGGTGATCACGGTCTTACTTTTCCTGATGCTGCCCTGGGGTGTCGCGGTCTGGCAGCGGGTTCGGTTGCCCGGGGGATTGTTCGTGCGACGAGCACACTGGATGTCGTTCTTGGGCGCCGCGATTCTGGGTGTGTCGCTTTGGCCGTTGGCACATGAGCTGTTCTTGGTCGGCCAAAAGCTCGGTTTCAATCCTGTCAACGTCGAGGTTGTGGCACGAATCGAAAAGTTGATTGCTGAATGGCGACAGCTATCGCCGATTTTGATCGTGTTCACGCTGGCGGTGACTCCAGCTGTTTGTGAGGAGCTATTCTTTCGGGGATTTTTGCTAAGTGCTTTCCGAGGTCGTTTGCCCGCCTGGCTTTCCATAGCCATTTCCGGTGTCTTGTTCGGATTGTTTCATACCTTTGTGGGATCGACGCTGACTCCCGAACGGCTGCTGCCTACGGCTTTTTTAGGTTTAGTAATGGCCGCTGTTTGTTGGCGCACGGGCAGCGTGTTACCGGGTATCCTGCTGCATTGCCTCAACAAT
>JANNPR010001324.1:0-3244 GCA_031400345.1 Planctomycetota bacterium
GTCTCTTCATCTTGTTTACGAACCCGCTTACGTTCCACGTCGTACACGCAAGCTTCTTCATCTAACGCCAAAGTAACTGCGTCCAGGCTGTTCGAAAAAAGATGAATATCAATGTCGGATCCCTGACGCACGTGACCGGTCATCACGCTGCCGATGAGGCGCGGACGAAATCTTTCGAGCACCCGCATCATGCGAAGTGCATCCAGTCGCATGTCTCGCAGATTTTCAGTACGACGACTCCCTTCGTATAGACGAGCGAACGATTGAATTTCATCGCGAATTTCAGCGTTGCTCGGTAGATCGGCGGGCTTGACCCATCCTTTGCAAACAAAACGTGCCGCCTTCTGCTTGGCTCGGTAGTATTCAGACTCGCGGCGCTCGTACATCAAGCGAGCCGCTTCCCAGGCGATCTGGCGCCGGATCTTCGACGGATTCATGCTTGGTGTGTCGCTCGATGGCGACAGCGGTCAATGGAAAGTAGGTTACCGCGAGTGGCGGTGGTCATGACGGCGTGCCCTGCAAGTATACCTCGTTCCTGGTGAATGGAGAAACACGAAACCCATATGATCCCCAGTCTTCACGCTTAAAGCAATTTACTCGGCAGGCATGCTGGGCAGCAATATAAGTGCCGTCGTCCCTGCTCCCGGATGTGATTGCAAATGCAGCCTGCCACCAATTCTGTCTAAGACACTGCGGGTCAGGAATAGTCCCAGACCCATTCCTTTACCAGGCTCTTTGGTTGTGAAGAATGGCTCGCCGACGCGTTGCAAGACGTCATTCGACATGCCATTCCCCCAGTCTTGAACTTCGATGTGCACAAACGCGTCTATAGAAGTTACACGCACTCTTATTTTGGAGTTGGTCGGACTCGCATCGATTGCATTTTGAATTACCCCGCGGACGGCTTGAGCCACGCTTTGAACCGGTAGTCTCAACCGGATTTCTCGCGACTCCGGCAGTAATTCAAAGTCGATCGGCTTTACATCGTGCAAACCGCCAAGTACTTCATTGAGCAATCTTGCAGAGCTAATTTGTGTCACTGGTTCGCCGGCGGCTAAACCAACACCACCCCGCATTCGATTGAGTATCGAACGGCAGATGTCAACTTCCCTGCGAATTTGGGCTACGTCGTCGCGTACCAAATCGGGGACTTGGATGTCTTCCAAGTGGCGAGTTAGCTCTTTGGCAATCACGGCAATGGTCGACAGCGGAGTTGCTAGCTCGTGCCCGGCGCCCGCTGCTAAAGTGCCCAGTGCCTCGAGCCGTTCACTGCGGGCCCTCTTTTGTTCGACTTCTCGCAACTCGGCTTCTCGCTGTTGCAGTTCGCGAGTTACGCGGGTAATAAAGTAGATCACAATGCATGGGCAGGCGGCTAGCGACACCAGCAGTCCCTGCTGCTGGATCGTCCATTGCGAAGAACGGCCAGACGTTGGTATTTCACCTTCGAGTTCTGGAACCCGCTGATGTTCGAAGAACAAAAGTGTTAGACACACCATGGCCAACCCCGTCAGAGTCCAACCCCAGCGCGCTGGCAGAATCACAGCGGACAGAGCCAGGTTGACGAAATAAAAGATGGTAAATGGATTTGAGGGACCACCGCTGAAGTACAGCAGACCCGTCAGCGCCAGCAGATCTAGCCCCATGATTGCGGCCAGCAGCCAGTGCCCCCGTTCCGGGCCAACTGTCTGGCCGACTTTAGCAGACCTGCGCAACCACAAGAAAAAGGCGGTGTTGGTCACGATTGTGACGCCAATAATTGCCATTAATGGCAGTAGACTCAATGGAACTCGCAAGACGCCGGCGACAAAAGCCACCGTTGCCAGTTGCCCAGCGACGGCCACCCAACGTAGTCGCATGAGCCAATGAGCATTCACCAGGAAACGGTCATGGCGGCGAGAATCGAGAAACGACATGCGGTTGTTCGTTATGTCAATGAGTTAGAACTATGCCCCGTCACCAGCAATGAACATTTTCATGTCGTTCGATCCTGAATTAGGTCGGAGGTTGGTTCTGTTGGAGCTAAGGTCGTTTTGCTAACATACGACCGACCTGGTGACAAGCATTCCGCTGTTTGAGGGATCCAAAATGTCCGAGCAAGTCGCTGCCATCCACGAGCAAAAAAAACAAATCCGAGAACAAGCACACGCCAATCGGCAGGCGCAGCAGAACAAAGACGAGTTGAGCTGTTTGATTGTAGATCATTTTCTAGCTTTGCCTGAATACGCTGCTGCGGGAACGGTGCTGTTTTATATCGATGTGCGCTCGGAAGTCCGTACGCGCCAGGCATTACCCCAGGCGTTAGAAACCGGCAAACGAATCGTCGTGCCGTATTGCGTTGACGGCGAGTTGGAGTTATTTCACCTTCAGTCGATGGATGAATTATCTATCGGGATGTACAAGATTCTGGAGCCGAGAGCGGAATTGCGATCCATAGCCGTCAAGAACACTCCGGTTTCCGAATTGGATCTAATTATGGTCCCCGGTGTCGCCTTCGATCGACGCGGCGCACGCACCGGCCACGGCAAAGGCTACTACGACAAGCTCCTGGAACACGCCAGTCCCACAACGCCTCTTGTGGCCTTGGCGTTCGAATGCCAAATCTTCGAAGAGATCCCGATGCAGGAGCACGATGTATTTATGGATAAGATTGTGACGGAAAAAGCCATATATCCGGGATTAGGTCGCGGCAGGTGACGTTAACTCTGGCGATCGTCGAAGACACTTACGCGGAAGCGTTTCGGAGTATTTACGCCGAGATTCTCGTAACCGCACGAGACCGACACTGGTTGGAACACGCCGTCCATGCCGTCACGGGCCATGCCTCAAGCACTATCCTGTGCGACTGCGAAGCAGGCCTGGACCGCTTCATCGAGCCAGACTTGAGCGCCCTTTTCAGTTAATTTATGGGCGATTATTCGCACCTTTGCTTTGTCCGCACTTGAGTGACATAAGAAAATACTCCTCAGCATGGATGCCTCGATACCGGCAATGAGTGCGCCTAAGTGATCACACACGAACTCGAGGCTAGCCAACATTGGGCCGATCTCTTTCTCATCAATTGGATGGCCGATACCTGAATGAGTGAACTTGTGTTTAATCAGCGCCTTAATGTCCCGCTTTCCAGATTTTGTATTTCGGAATTCAAGGGACGGGTCAACGCAGATTTCGGAGAGACGCCATCTAAGATGGTCAAGGAATGAAACATAGTAGGACTCATACGCATTGAATTGAACGGAAACCAAAG
>JANNPR010000940.1:0-6938 GCA_031400345.1 Planctomycetota bacterium
AGAATTTTCCGACAAAAATGAAACTCGTGAAATGCATCATCCGGCCCAACAAGGTCGACGACGTCCGCGAGGCGCTCGAGAAGGCTTCCGTTTGCGGCATGACGATTACAGAAGTGCGCGGTCATGGGTCCCACCCCATGTTCAAAATCACGCCGGACGGGGGTTTCCTTTGCTGCATGAGTTGCCCAATTTGTCTCGCCAGCCGAATAGTACCGACCACGTCGACGCGCCATAACAGGTCCAGTTTACGATCAAAGGACCACCTAGAGCGCTCGCCCGTGAGCACGTCGGCACCGGCATTATTCACCCAAACGTCAATACCCTCACGCCAATTCCAGGCTCGTTGGACTAGCTCGTCTTGACCGGCGAGGTCTGCTAAGTCGATGACAACTACAGTGGATTCATGACCGCTCGCTCGGATCATTGCTGCGGTTGCTTCAGCGGCCGGCTGGTTTGAGCGTGCATGAATGAGAACATTCGCGCCTGCTTTAGATAGTTCTAAGGCAATTGCGTGGCCGATGCCGCTGGAGGAACCGGTGACAACGGCATTTTTGCCGTTGAGGTCGTGTCGGGTCGACGATGATGGGGAAGCGATGTCAGACATTTGGACACTTATAGTTGAGTCACGCCTGTTTTACTTGGCACCAACATGAACGGCAAGGATCAAACGTTGAACGCATCCATGCCCACGGCAGAGGAACTGCGCGCTCAATTGAGCGATACTGCCTTGGCGTTTCGAGGATACAACATCACCAATCTCGGTCGAACGTATGATTTTCTGACTCATCCCGTGTATGGTAACGCGGTGGAACGTGACCTACGAAATGCGTCGCGTATCTGCGCGGAAATCACCGGTCGACCATGTGATCTTGTGGCAACAGCGCTTCAGCGACAGGAATTCGCATTGGAGTCCTATGCCGAAGCAATTGCCCTAATCATGTCAGTCTCATTGACTCAATTGCACCTTCTGGAACAACATTTCGGAATTCCGTATGCGGGGGCTCGGCTGACGTTTGGTTACAGTTTGGGCGAGATCACCGGGTTAGTTGCTAGTGGCATGTTGAGTTTGGAGGAAGCCATGGCGATACCGCTGACACTTGCGAATGATTGCGTGGCACTCGCCTGGGATGTGACACTAGGAGTCTTGTTTTCTCGAGGGACGGCACTCCCTCTTTCTGTGGTTCATCAAATATGTGTCGAAGTCAATTCGATTGGTCAGGGGGTAATCGGCGTCTCGGCGATTCTGTCGCCCAACTCCATCCTATTGATGGGGCAGGGCGATACGCTGGACCGATTCTACGATAAGATTCGCCAACGGCTATCGGAGCGGATTGGCTTACGCAAAAACGCTCATCGCTGGCCACCGCTGCATACTCCAATTGTTTGGCAACGCCAGATCGCCGATCGTGCCGCGGTCAAAATGCACACGATGCAAATCTCGCAGGCCACTCCGCACCCGCCGGTGCTTTCGCTAGTTACCGGTTCAATGAGCTACGACGAGTACACAATCCGCGACGTCCTGCGTCGCTGGGTTTACGAACCGCAACAGCTCTGGGTTGCTGTGTACGAAACGCTGACGATGGGAATGGAAAGGATTATTCATGTCGGCCCAGAGCCGAATATCATTCCCGCAACCTATAAACGGCTGTCTGAAAATATCATGGCCGAAAAACGCAGAAGTCTTGGCATGAAGGCGTTATCGGCTGTAATGAACCGCCGATGGCTGCGAGCATTTTTGCCAGAACGAGTGGCCCTTCTGCACGCGCCGCTAGTGCAGCACGTGAACCTTGAAGACTGGCTACTCGCTCAACACTTCGGGGAAGCAAACGCCCAATCGCGGACATGACCTGAAAGGTCGCTGGCTAAGTCGCCTTCGAGCATGTGATCTAACATAGCTCGGCAGATCACGCACGAACTCCGTCGATCATTACGTTGTCCTCGAAGTATCGAGTAAACGTAGGGGATTCTCGCGCATTTCAAAAGTTGTCAATGATGCGTTGATCGGTTGACAAACTGGATGAACGGCGCCGTCCGGCTATCGCCGATCACAGCATCGTCATTGTCGATCCCTGCTTCCACCTGACCATTACGATTGCGGAAGGGGTGATCAATGCATTTTGCCCCGGGAAAATCCACGATGTAGTCCACACGCCCGTCCTCATAAAGCACATTCTGACCCCGTCCACCGTGATTCAAACTATTCAAAGATGGCTGGTTGCTATTTGGCGCATCCGACATCAACGCAAAGTGAGTACGACCGTGATTCTGGGGGGCAACATGGCGACTGTTGACCACGACACCCAGGTTGTACCCAAAATCGCCTCCTGCATCGCGACGCATTTTTGCTAACTGAGCTCCACTAGCCGATGTTAACTCTGCCTGCGTTGGAACTCGCCACGATCCTGGCTGTTGCGCTGTCAGGGAGTCCGGACAGATCAATCGATGCGGATCCGTCAGATGTCCCGACTCGAGCAAGATGGGACCATAAACCCCAGCAAAAGCTAAATTGCCTTCACTTGGGACAGCGGGAAACCGCCGCTGCTCATTCATTTCGCTGAAGCCGATTAGAGCAACTCCCACTTCCCGCAATTTATCTTGGCAGGCGATGACTCGGGCAACCTCACGGCTAGTCGCGATGACCGGCATGAACAATAACGCGGTGGCGGCGACGACTCCCACGGCCACAATCCAGTCCGCCATGGAAGAACGGCCGCGCGCTAATTCCGTCGTCCCCAGCGTCGCCAGCGCCCCATGCTCCCAAGCATATCGTTTCTGCGTACCGTGATCCTGCGTGCCGTGATCCTGGGTGCTGTGATCCTGGGTGCTGTGATCCTGAGTGCTGTGATCCTGAGTGCCGTGTTCCTGGGCACGTCGCTCTCCCAGGTAATTACACTGGTCGGCCACGTAACGGCAGGTTCTAGTCGCTAGGCCGGGTGGTACATCCTGGTCGTCCGCGATCAGTTCCAATGGAGCGAGTGATTGCCGAAGCGACGCCAATTCCATTTGTAATTGTGGATTGACCTGCAATTCCTTATGGATCATTTCGTGATCAGTGGCATCGAGCGCCCCAATCAAATATCCAAGCAAGTGTTCTCGCATACCAGCATTAACTCGGTCTTTGGTGAGTAGTTTTCCAGGACTCTGCCAGCCTTAAGATGGCACCATGAACGCGACTCTTAACTGTGCCGACGGGTACCGACAACACGTCAGCCGCCTGTCGGTACTTCAGCCCTTGGTAATACACCAGGGTTAATGCCGATTGCATTTGCTCCGGTAATTCCACTAAGGCTTTTTGTACCCAACTCGCATCCTCTGAGGTCCCGGCTGTCTCTAACGGATTCTCATCACGACTTGTTAGCAAATCCAGCAATCGGCCCAAGTCTTCATTGGTTTGCTTTGAAGACATTCTATCTAGACTCAATGCCCGATGCCGTTTGTTTCGGCGTTGAGCATCGATGGCCTGATTCGTGGCAATGGTATATAACCAGGGACGAACTTTGCGGCCCTCTTCGTACTGCGTACATTTCAAATGCAACTGCAGAAAAGTCGCCTGAAAAACATCCTCTGCCGATTCGATATTACCCAAATACCTACGCAGATAATTATAAATTTCACGCTCGTAGCGATGAACTAACTCGTCAAACAAGTTTCGTTCGTGGGAGTCACGATATCCCAGCAGTAGATCTTCATCGCTTATATCTGCCAACTCGCTGCTCGCCTTAGACGTCTGCGAATTGGAGCCTAGCTTCATATACGAGGGCCGCTGAGAAGGGTTCTTTAACTTTGGGTGCCGGTACTCGACGATATCTTCGGTTCCTCGACTATCGTTCGTAACTTGCTGATACGTCACACGTGATTGCATGGTTCGATCCCTAAAGCGGGAATTGTTGACCGCCAGATTTGTGCTTCCTATACTCACAGTTCGGATTATTGGCAAAATCCGTGCCGGGCCGTGACCAAGTGTCCACCATCGGGGTAGCTACCGACTATATTATGTCGTAAATTATTGCATTTTATATACTTACGTAATTTTTTTTGTTTGTCAGATGACTGCTATTGATTGTCTGTTGGCGTTGAACTTCCTACAGAGATATGTCGAAGTGGTACATATTTAGCCAGCAACGCACAAAACCCATCTGGGGACCCCGGTTGGTTCGCAAACGCGGCAGTATAAGACAGTTAATGTTTGTTTCCACTTGCCCTGCTTCCATCCGCTTTGCGCCGATTCAACTTTTCATATTTTGGGTTATGTGATTTTTCCGGAGGGATTTGATCATGCCTCTATCACGTCGGCCGGAAGCAGAGGTGATGGAATCCGCTGATGACGCTTCCGAATACGACAGCATGGACCATTCTGTCGTTAATCGCGCTTTCGTCGATGACTTGATTTCAAACGCGCCAGGTAACGATGCGCTGGACTTAGGAACTGGGACAGCGCTGATCCCCATCGAACTCTGCCGTCGGGATTCCACGTATCGCGTCATCGCCGTCGACCTGGCAGTTAGCATGTTGGAGTTAGCTCGATACAACATCGAGGTTGCGGGCATCACCGAACGCATTCAATTGCGGCATATCGATGCCAAAAAAATGCCGTTCACCGATGCAATGTTCTCTGTGGTAATGTCCAACAGCATCGTCCACCACATACCCGATCCTTTGACAGTGCTTATCGATGCTGTGCGGGTTACCCGCGTCGGAGGGTTATTGTTTTTTCGAGATCTGGCGCGACCAGACACGGAGGACGAGTCAGACTGCTTAGTTGATAAGTACACCGAAGGTTCTAACAATCACCAAAAGCAGATGTTTAAGAACTCTTTACACGCGGCGTTGTCTCTAGATGAAATTCGACTGTTGGTGACGAAACTCGGATTCCGTTCTGACACCGTGAATCTCACGAGTGATCGGCACTGGACATGGTGTGCTCGCAAAGGCGCCGATTCAGAGTTGGCATGGGTGTGATGTTCAGAGCAATACACCGGCGACGCAAGCCGTCATGCAATTGGCAATTGCCCCGCCCCACATCGCGCGAAAACCTAATCGAGCAAAATCGGAGCGACGTTCCGGAACCAAAGCTCCTAAACCGCCAATTTGGATTCCGATGGAGCCGAAGTTCGCGAAACCACACAGTGCATACGTCGCAATCACTTGCGAGCGATGACTGATGACAATCCCCGATCCTTCCTTTAGCCAACTCGAGAGCTTATCGTAGGCAATGAATTCGTTGGCGACTGTCTTGATACCTAACAACTCGCCGACTGCGAAGCAGTCTTTTGTCTCAACCCCCATGATCCATGCGATCGGCGAGAAGATATATGCCAACCCTGCCGACAATGACCATTGTTGTTCGAACAAGCCACCCGTAAACCCGATGAGAGCGTCGACGCACTTAATCAATGCCAGAAAGGCGATCAGCATGGCGCCTACATTAAGTGCTAGAAAAAGCCCATCCCGTGCACCCGAGGCAGCCGCATCCACCAGATTCACTGCATTGGACTCCATTTCAATGCGTTGACTATTGCGAGGTTCGGGTGAAGTCGCCAATCGTGAACTCCCTTCTGGCTCTAGTACTTTGGCGATCAAGAGACCGGCCGGTGCGGAGATAACGGAAGCGGTCAGCAGATGACCTAAATCGATCCCCATTTGACTGAACACGGCGACGAGGCTTCCGGATATCGATGCGAAACCGCCAATCATCACTGCGTTAATCTCTGAACAAGTCATTCGAGCCAGGTAGGGACGAATGACAAGGGGTGCCTCGGTCTGTCCTAAAAAAATGTTGGCTGCTGCTGCCAAGGACTCGGTCCCCGAGGCTCCCATGGCACGTTGCATCAACCAAGCCGTTCCTCGCACGATCCATTGCATCACGCCTAAGTAGTACATGACGGACATGAATGCCGAGAAAAAAATAATCGTGGGGAGTACTTTAAACGCGAAGTAAAACTCGTTAAATCGTGGTCCGAAAACAAAGCGAGATCCCTCATCCACGCAATTCAGAAGGCCGTTGAATACACTCGCAAACAGGTCAAATGTTCTCTTACCCAGTCGAGTTCGCAGCACAACAATCGCCATGGCAAACTGTAATCCTGTTCCCACCAGGACGATGCGCCAAGGGAAACGGCGCCGATCGGAACTCATTAGCCAAGCCAGTGCCACCAAGACAAAGATTCCCAAGAAACTTACGATTCGATGTCCGATGTCGAGAGTTTCCGATCGGTCCATAAGGCGTGTGTTCCCGAGTAGAGACCAGGTTGACCGTACACTAGCTCCCAAGCGTGTTAAATATGCGATCCCCAGCATCGCCCAAACCGGGAACAATGAACTTGCGGGCGTTCAGTTCAACATCGATGGCGCATACATATATTTGGGCTGCGGGGTGACTAGCTCTCACTAATTCGATACCAGGCATCGCGGCGATCACGGAGAGCAATTTGACTTTAGGAACTCCCCACTCACGAAGGGCTGTGAGTGCCGAAACAGCTGAGCCGCCAGTTGCCAACATGGGGTCTAATATGAGTGCCATATCCACCGGCCGTTGTGCTGGCAATTTTCGGTAGTACTCGACTGGCTGGGCGGTGGCTTCATCGCGATACAGTCCGAGGTGCCAGACTTCAGCCGATGGGATTAGATTTAGCACGGGGTCCACCATTCCCAGCCCCGCTCGCAGGATCGGAACCAGGCCGACCCGCTGGGTTAACTTGGCACCGGTCATCGCCGCCAATGGAGTTTGAATTTCGGTTGGCGTCAGAACCAGGTCTTGAGTGGCCTCATACGCGAGCAAGCCGGCTAGACGCTGGATCAACACGCGAAATTCCGGGGGCTCCGTGCGATGATCTCGCAAGCTGGACAGATGATGCTGGATCAACGGGTGTTTGACTTCAACCACATTATGCATTTTGGAGTGCCTGTTCGATCACCCTGCGAAATCGAGTCTCGGGAAT
>JANNPR010000065.1:0-3251 GCA_031400345.1 Planctomycetota bacterium
TTTGCAATGGAGCTGGACGCCAAGGACGGGAAGATCCTGCAGCAGATTGAACTGTTCACAAGCGACGATCCGGCGCCGATTCACGCCAGCAACAGTTATGCCTCGCCGACGCCGACGTCAGACGGTGAACGGCTGTATTGCCACTTTGGCGGGATGGGCACCGTGTGCCTCGAACAGCAATCGGGCAGAGTGTTATGGAAGCGTCAATTCCCCGTCGATGACATTACCGGCCCGGGTAGTTCGCCTGTGCTCTGGGGCGACCGGTTGATTTTGAGCTGTGATGGGGCGGATCAACAGTTCCTGGTGGCGCTTGATAAACTCACCGGGGAAGAAGTTTGGCGGACGCTGCGTCCTCCGATTGCCGTCGCGGACGGAAAGTTGCGACGCGCCTTCAGTACCCCGCTTGTGATCGGACACAATGGGCGGACGCAAGTTATTTCCCCCGGAGCGAACTGGGCGGTATCTTATGATCCGGACACGGGCAACGAGTGGTGGCGGGCGAAGGTTGGTACGGGTCACGCCCTTGTTCCTCGGCCCGTCTATCGCTCAGGGTTCGCGTACGTGTGTAGCGGCTACCCGAAGCCGAAAATTGTGGCGTTACGGGTAGATGGTTCGGGTGACGTTTCGGATACTCACGTGGTTTGGACGTATGACAAACAGGTACCAGAGATTTCCTCACCTGTCCTGGCCGGCGACCACATTTACTTTGTCTCGTTGATGGGGATTGCGTCGTGCCTGGATGCGCGAACCGGTGAGCTGGTTTGGCGGCACCGTATGGAAGGCAACTATGCAGCGAGTCCTCTGGCAGCGGATGGGAGACTGTTCTTCACCAATCAGGCCGGAGTTACGACTGTGTTGGCGCCAGGACCCGAATACGACGAAGTGTCGAAAAACCCGTTGTTCGGTCAAACGATGGCATCTTTAGCAATCGCAGGCGAGTCGCTGCTCATCCGCACGGATCCGATGCTGTACTGTATCCGTAGGTCTAGCAAGTAGTCCCACCACGATGGAAAAACTTATCGATATGCGATTCATACTAGCCGCCCGCGTTACCATACTCGCTGCCGTTACGATAGTGGCCCCTTACCAGGTGAGTGGAGAAGATTATTTGCGGAACTTGCAATCGACCGCCGTTCAAAATAATCATTCCGAGGCGGCGCATTGGGGGTATGATCCTGAGAAGTACACGCTCTGGGGTTCCCACTCCAACCGACTTATCCCGGTTTATACCTTCGGCACTTGCGGGACACTTGGGGGAGTGAACCTGGAAAGCTACACCGGCAAGAACAGTCCCTACCGTAACGAAGAGGCGGTTCGCCGTATTTTTGGATACCTTCCCGATCGCACGATTGCCGAAACGGCTGACTACCTTGATCAAACTAATATTTATAGTCTCCAAAGGGCAGCAGCGGCGTCCGGTAAGAAGCACATTTTTCTCGTGATCTTCGATGGCATGGACTGGCAAACAACTCAAGCAGCGGCGATCTACAATTCGAGAAAAGTTTCCTATCACAGCGGCCGTGGGTCAGGAACTCACTTTCAAGAGTATACGGCCAAGGGCACGACGCAGTTCGGGTTTATGGTCACGTCGCCGCATAATGAGGGAACGGACGTCGACGTTAACAAACAACAGGTGCTGAATGTCGGAGGAACGATACGCGGCGGTTACGACCCGATACGCGGCGGGCACACTCCGTGGTCGCCGGGGAATGACCCGCAGTATCTGATCGGTCTGCCGAGAGACGCGGAGTTCAATCATGCTTACACGGATTCCTCGTGCAGTGCATCGAGCATGGCAGCGGGAATCAAGTCGTACAACGGGGCCGTAAATGTCGATCCGTTTGGCAGGCCGGTGAGGACCATCGCTCACGAACTTCAATCGCAGGGTTGGGCGGTCGGCATTGTGACCAGCGTGCCGTTCAGTCACGCGACACCGGCGGCTGCTTACGCACAAAACGTGGATCGCGACGACTATCAGGATCTGTCACGAGATTTGTTAGGACTGCCCTCGATCACTCATTCGCCGCAGCCGTTGCCGGGCATGGACGTTGTGATTGGCTGCGGCTATGGAGTGGAAATCCAAAGCGACATGCAGCAGGGAACGAATTTTGTTGCAGGAAACAAGTATTTGACGCAGGAAGACCTGCACACGATCGATGTGGGCAATGGCGGCAAGTATGTCGTTGCTCAGCGCACCGCCGGCATTTCGGGAGCCGCCGGGATGTTAATTGCCGCTGCTCACGCGGTATGTGACGGCCAGCGACTGTTTGCGTTTTACGGAGTTCCGGACGGAAACCTTCCTTTTCAAACAGCGGATGGCGACTTCCAGCCGGCACCAGGTCGCACAGGAAGGGCGGTGGCCTATACTCAAGAAGACATCGCGGAAAATCCTACGCTCGCCGAAATGACAGCCGCAGCGATCAGTGTTGTGGAACACGATCCTCAAGGGTTTTGGCTGATGGTAGAGGCGGGAGATGTTGATTGGGGCAACCACGATAATAATTTGGACACGTCGATCGGCGCAGTGAACAGTGGGGACGCGGCCGTGAAAGTCATTACCGACTGGGTGGAATGCGCCAGTAACTGGCAAGACGCTCTGGTGATCGTTACGGCGGACCACGGCCATTACTTGGTATTGGACAATCCGGAATTGCTAATCCCCGTGGGCGACCAGTAGCTTAAGATCGAAGTATTTCATACTTAAGCTTGCATTGCGAAATCTCCATACGGCCCGCGATATCCTTGTAATTTCGACCAGTCGTGTTCGGTTGGATTTGCACTAATACATCAATGTTATGCAGAGCCATGTCGCACATTTTCCAGGGGAGCTCGCATGCAAGGGAACAAGCGGCGTAATTACCAGGGTTTTACCTTGGTGGAACTGTTGGTAGTTATTGCAATTATCGGGATTCTAGTTGCCTTGCTGTTGCCCGCAGTGCAAGCGGCCCGTGAAGCTGCCCGACGGATGCAGTGTACGAATCACTTGAAGCAGTGGGGCTTGGCCCTGCACAACTACCACGACACGTTCAAGACCTTCCCGATGGTGGGCGGATTCAATGCAGCACACGGCTGGGGCTTCATGCCCTTGGTGTTACCGTTTGTCGAACAGACCGCCCTGGCCGACCAGGTTGATTTCTGCAAATTACCAGTGACGCACATCCTCGATGGAACCAGCAACACCGTGCTCCGTTCGACGGCAAAATCCCGGAAGGCATGGGCGAGGCCTATCTCGAAGAAATGCAATCGCAAGG
>JANNPR010000950.1:0-2826 GCA_031400345.1 Planctomycetota bacterium
GGCAAGCCAGTGCTGAAGCGGTGGACGATTTGGCACGAGGGGGAATATGCTTACAGCTATGTTTTGCAATGCGCCGAATGTTTGAACGCAACCAACTTCCGCACTGGCCTGCCGCCGAAAAAACGTTAACGTATATCGAACCTCATTCCGGCGGCTGCCAGTGGCACACTTTGGCCTGTCAAATAGCGCAACTTCTAAACTTGCGCTTCGGGTTGGTATGCCGGATAACTTCTTCTGCGCGTCTACTTAGTCGGCTGGCAATTAAAGAAATAGTATGACGAATCTCGGGTGACGGAATTGGAGGCATCATGTTTCAATCCTCAATGTTGTCGAACTTCTACGTGCGAGTGGCCGTCGCAACGGCTGTGTTCATCGGTTGGCACGAGGTCGCAGTCAACGCACAGTCCGATCAGATCTTTAATCTCAAGGGTACTCCCATAAGCGGAACCGTGTCTTCTATGACGCCCGACGAGGTCGTGATGACCGTGGGCGGTTCAGATCGCAAGTTTCCCATTACGGAGATTAAACGGCTTACGTTCGGCGACGATCCCACGGAGCTTCGACGCGCGCGAGACAGCGTTGCAAACGGCCAATTGGAAGCGGCTCTCGAAGATCTCAAGAAAATCGATCCGGATAACCTTAGACGAGAGTACGTAAAACAAGACTACGATTTTTACAAGGCATTTTGTCACGGAAAGTTGGCGCTGCTGGGCGGCGCGGAAAAACCAGCCGCTGTAACTCAGTTGCGTGCCTTCATGACTGCGACCAAAGGCACGAACTACCACGCCTACGAAGCGGCAGAGTTACTGGGGGACCTCGCCATGTCGCTTGAAAGCTATGACAACGCTCTCAAGTTCTATGCTTTCTTGGGGAGGTCGAGCATTCCCGATAATCAGTTGCGCGCCGCCACGCTTGAGGGTCGAGCACTTTTGGCACAGAACAAGCCCACCGAGGCATTACAGAAATTCGAAGGCGTAATTAGTCATATTACCGACGATCCGGCCGCGAATCGACAAAAGTTGTTTGCTGCGATCGGTAAAGCGGTGTGTCTCGCCGAAACAGGCGCCGGGGATGAAGGGCTTAAGTTAGTCGAAGAAATTATCGCTCAGAATGATTCGCAAGATACCCAATTGTTCGCCCGCGCCTATAACGCGCTGGGGATCTGTCATCTAAAAGCGAAACGGCCAAAGGACGCCTTGCTGGCGTTCCTACACGTCGATCTGCTGTTTTCCGACCAAGACGATGCACATGCCGAAGCTTTATACCATCTGGCCAAACTCTGGACGGATCTTAATAACCTCGACCGTTCTATTAAAGCGCGTGGAACCCTTACTAGCCGTTATGCTGGCAGCAGTTGGGCAAAAAAGCAGTAGCTTGCAGCTGGCCTGTGCACAATCGCATTCCATTGTCGGTCTTCTCGCCCCCGAATTGCTTGCGCCACAAAACGTTCCACTCATTGAGCGTTTTCATCGCCAGCAATTGTGGGAGGGCAGCGTGGAGGCCGGAGGCCTTCTGGTCCCCTCTCACCGGTACTCCCGGGAGAGGGATAGGGTGAGGGGAAATCCGTGAACAAAAGTCGGACCAACCTTTACGTCGCCGGCCTTGGGATTTCGTGCGGGCCAGCTCGCTGCGGAGCCGGCCATTCGTCGTGAGACGCGGGAGCAGTTGTTGAAACTTCGACTGGGTTTATTCTTCGGCACTTTGTATTTCATTCAAGGCATTAGCGAACCGACCGAGGGGTTGATAGCCCAGCCCGTTCGAAACCTACTAGACGACTGGGGCCAATCAGCAGGGCAAATTGTCCTATTCTCGATGTTGTTGTCCATGCCTTGGGCACTGAAACCGTTATTCGGCCTGGTTTCTGACTTTGTGCCTCTCTGGAAACGCCGCCGAAAAAGTTATTTGATCCTCTGCAACGCAGCGGCAATCACAGGCTTGTGCGCAATCTATGCCTTTCCACCGGGACGAGGCTCTGTCGGTTGGTTGCTGGCGGCATTGCTGGGAGCAACAGCAAGCATCGCATTTGGTGATGTCGTAACTGACGCGTTGATGATCGAACGAGGACAGCCACTGCAACTCACTGGTTACCTGCAATCGGTGCAGTGGGGGTGCATCTACGGGGGCTCGATATTAGCGGGTATTACCGGGGGATATCTAAGCCAGATCGGTCGGCCGGACATCGGTTTTCTTGTCTGTGGACTGGCCACGATTCCGGCCTTGGTAATGTCGTTGTTTCTACGTGAGCCCGCCTACTCGGCTGAGCCTTCTACGTTTAAGCAAGCGGTCGGCGATTTGTGGCGAACGGTAAAATCCCCCGGTGTACTAGCGGTAGGTGTTTTTCTGTTCCTATGGAACTTCAATCCTTTTTCGACAGCCGTTTTACAGTTGCATATGAAGCACGAATTAAACCTCAGCGACCAGTTTTATGGCGCGATGGTAAGCGTCCAATCCGCGGCGATGGTGGTCGCCAGCGTGGTCTACGGATACTATTGCCGCCGAGTTCCGCTCGAGCACTTGCTGCACGGATCGATTGTCTGTGGAATCTTGGCGACCATTTGCTATTGGGCCATGTCCGGCGCCACATCGGCGGTGCTGGTTACGCTGGTGGTGGGCTTCACCTATATGACTGGCACGCTTATACAGCTCGACGTCGCTGCGCAAGTGTGTCAACCTCGCACGGCCGGAACCGTATTCGCAATACTGATGGCATTGTCCAACCTTGGGATGTCGCTAGGCATGGGCGCTCGCGGTGCCGGGCAGCCTGTTCTACTCGACGAAGCTGACCTCGCTCGTCGCTGGAAAGCTCTCGCTGAGCTCGAAGCCGTA
>JANNPR010000137.1:0-1505 GCA_031400345.1 Planctomycetota bacterium
CTCCGTGTGCCGTTACGGCACACGGAGTGTGCCTACTACATCGCGAGGAACTAGCGTCGAAAAGGGCGTGGAGTAGTCAATGACGAAGGAGTGCAGAGGCCGTTAAACCACCCGGGCAGGCCGGGTGGCGAATGATTACAGCATCGGAGTGTGCCTACTACAACGAGTTGGATGCTATAGTGGCACGTTTCCTATTCCAATTAACACAACGTTTGTCGGACAAATGATATGAAATCCATCTGGATAATCTACTTATTGGTGTGTCTGCAAGCGGTTTCCGCATCTAAGGCCATGGGCGATGACCCGCTGCGAATTGGTGTTGCGGAGACGGACATTACTCCACCCCAAGGGTACCTAATGGCCGGGTATTACCACGAGCGAAAGGCGACCGGCTCGCTTGATCCACTGAAGGCTAAGGCAATCGTGTTTGACAGCGGGACTCAAAAAGCTGCGCTAGTAATCTGTGATCTCACCGGAATCGCTATCGACTTATCCACCGAGGTGCGCCGTCTCGCAGCCGAACAAACGGGCATCCCCGTGAAACACATTATTGTGTCCGCAACTCATTCGCACACAGCTCCGGATTACACAAGGGATCTTTTCGAGTACCTGAGCAGCCCAAGAAAAGCAGGTTCTGAATCGTCAGCACCCTACTCGAAAAAACTCATCACCGGCGCCGTCGATGCGATCGTCCGGGCAAATCAAGCCGCCCGTCCCGCGATTGTCGAAGTGGGCTCGTCGCAACAACAGGTCCCCGTATCGTTCAATCGCCGATTTCTAATGAAGGATGGGAGTGTCAAAACCTGGATGAGGCTCGATCAACCTGACGTGCTCCGAGCGGCTGGGCCAATCGATCCGGAAATCGGCATCCTGCTTGTCAAGGCGGCAGACACTCAGCAGACCGTGGGCATACTGAGTAGCTTTGCACTGCATCTCGACACTGTTGGAGGGACGCAATGGAGCGCTGACTATCCTTATTACATCGAACAGCTTTTACGAGAAAAACTCGGTTCCGACCTGATTTCCATATTCGGCACCGGAACGTGCGGAGATATAAACCACGTCGACCCGGTGAGCAAGGACCGCAACCGGACCGACTTCATTGGTCAATCTCTCGCAGCATCTATTGAAGCCGATCTACCCCGGCTTGCTCGCGTAACCCAGCCCTCCCTGTCCGTGCGTCATGCAACGTTGTCAGCACCGATTCAAAACGTATCCGCAGAGGAAATCGCTCGCGCTCAACCGCTGCTGCTCGATGCCAAAGCGGGCAAAAAGGTCGAGTTCTTCGACTTGGTCAATGCCTACAAGTCCCTGATGTTGGACCAGCTCCGCAACCGAACGCCGCAGGCCAAGTCCCGGGATTTCATCAATTGGGGTTTAACTCATACCTGGTCTGGCGTTGGCGACCATTTGCCCATCGAGGTGCACACCATTGGCTTGGGTCAGGACGTCGCCATCGTCTGCTTGCCCGGCGAGGTGTTTGTCGACCTGGGGCTCGCCATCAA
>JANNPR010000141.1:0-1528 GCA_031400345.1 Planctomycetota bacterium
AGTCAATTATTATCAATCAGCATGGCTAAGCATGTATTCTGTTTCAACGTCAGAGGTGCCAGCCAGTGATCAACGGCTTGACCCTGGGAATTACGCTCCAATCGGATTCCAGCTTGGATGCGGTACCACACCGAGCATCGCTGCGATTCTTCGGGGGATCTCGCTTCTCCCGCTCGAATTTGGTTTAGGTCGACATACATGCCGCAGACCAACAAGGCTCCCTCATTGGTGATTTCCCGACAACGAAAGCGTCCTTCGAAAAAACGGCCAGAGACTCGATCTTGACCATTGCTCCTACGTGCCACGTATTCCGCCAGTGCGGCCATAAACCATGACACATTAGAAAGGCGTTTTCGAATAATGGCGATCTTGTCTGTGTCTTCCGCCAGCTCCTTGACGTGCTCTTCGCTCGGTTCGATCCAATTGCCATCGAGCACCCAGTGGCCGGGATAGACTCGTAGCCAGCGCCGAGCCACTTCAAAGTTCCCCATGCGTTTGACGAGCCTGGGAGTAGTGCGCAATACCAAATGCAGGTGGTTACTCATAACGAACCATTCATAATGCCATCCTCCATGCGAAACCGTTCAAGGTAGTTGTTGATTAGCTCCAGGGTGGATTGGACGCTGGGCGAGTGAGTTCTATCGGCACCTGTTCCATGACGCGACGCGGGTGTTTGGACAGCCGAATCAGACGATCGATTTCGGTAGCATCTGCCCAATAGATCCATCGGCGGCCCACGCGGCGCGCTTGAATCCATCCACGTCGTCGCCATGTGTTTAATGTTTCCGATTTGGTTTCGATGCGTTTGGCGAGAATCGTCGGTCGCCAATGGTCGACTGGGAGTTTTCGCTCCGCCGCAGCTTGATGATTCCGAATCGCGTTTTTACAAAGATTGCTCACAATCGGCGGATTAAATCGCTGGCCACAAGCCGTGTGAAAACCTTCTTCATTCAGGTGGCTCGCGATCTCGGACTGTGTCCAACCTTCGCTGCGTAACTGAAGCATCCGAATCATTAGTTGCTCGCCGGCTTCCAGCTTCTGAGTAGAACTAACGCGTCGACGAATCTCATGTCGGCTTTGGTAACCACCCGACCAATGAATCGTCACGGCCACGCGTTCCGTGCCATCAATCAGTGTGATTTCCACGTCATCAATCAAGATGCGCAGGATCTGTTGACGATCGATGGGACTGGTGGAAGTAGCATGCCAGAGGCTAGGAATGTCGCTTGCCAATGCCGAGATCCGCCCACGGTCGTCCGCGCTAAGCTTCGTCGGATAAGAATGAGTCGCACGCGTCAGTTCTTCGTCGGCGTGACGTTGTTCTTGCAAAGCGGCTTCCCATTGCCGTTCTAATTCGGCGGCCACCAGTCGGTTCTCCGGCTCTACCGCCACGAAGCGGCGTCGCGCCACATCGGCCTGGTACTTGCCGCGCTCAACGCTTTGTTCATGCAGCCGAAGAGCACGCTGTCGTTCGGACTCTATCGATTCAGCCGCTTGGAGACTCAGCTCGAGCGATGCGGGTTCGAGT
>JANNPR010000149.1:0-6306 GCA_031400345.1 Planctomycetota bacterium
TTAAAACGAATGTAAAAAATTAGCCCTCGCCCCGCGAGGGCTTTTTTTATTGTGGTAGTAGGCACACTCCGAGGCCGTGTACCTACTACATCGCCTGCAAGAAACTGCCTCGGTTACTTCACTTTTATTAGCTCCACGAGAAAGTGAAGCGTGGAATTTGGGGGGACGTCGGCGCCCGCTCCGGCGCTGCCGTATGCCAATTCAGATGGTATTTCCAGTTCTATCATGCCCTCTTCGCCGACAAGTTGCATTCCCTCCGTCCAGCCCTTGATAACACGTTTCAGGGGAAAGGAAATCGATTCCCCCCGCTTGTACGAACTGTCAAAGACCTTGCCACCGTCCAACCACCCGTGATAGTTGACGGTAACTGTGTTTTCAGCTTTAGGGGAGGCCCCTTTTCCCTTGCGAAGAAGCCGGTACTTCAGGCCCGATTTTGTTTTCGTGAACTCTTTAGGGGCATCCGCATCGATCTTGCCGGCGCCGGACGGGAGTTGGGGGAACGGTAGCTCTTTTTTCTCGTCGGCACCGCGTCCTAATATTTGCGATTGCATGAGAGTGCTCCGTCGAAAAAGTCGCCGACACCTATCACGGCGCAGGCCTTGGATGTTTCACGTCCTTGGAGTTTAGAGTTCGATGTCCAATTGAGCAACGAGTCAGGCAGCCACTTAGTTCTTGTAGAATCGTGCGTACCTAGGTACCTTGGTTTTCACTCCATCATCGCCAACATGGTAATGGGTGTAACCAACGTGTTGCGAGCGAATCTTGAAAACGAGGTTGGAAAATGCGATACGGGCGTCGATCTCATGCCACTCCATTCCTGCTGTTTTGCGTTCTCGTCGCATTCTGCGGCGGGGTACTCTACGCGGCTGACGACTCCACCGTTCAGTTCAATCGCGACATCCGACAGATTTTGGCGGACAACTGTTACGCCTGTCATGGACCCGATAAGAATAAACGCGAAGCCGACTTACGCCTGGACGATCCGGAAGATGCGCTAGCGGAACACGACGGTAAGAAGATCATTGCTCTTGGTATGCCTGACCAAAGCGAGCTGTTTCGACGATTGACTACCGAGGATGTGGACCAGCGAATGCCGCCCGTAGAGTCTGGGAAGACGCTTTCCGCGCAGCAAATTGAGTTGGTACGGAAATGGATACAACAAGGGGCGAAGTTTGAAGAGCATTGGTCACTTATTCCTCCGCAGCGCGTTCAACCTCCGACTGTTAAAAACGGCGATTGGCCTAGGAACGACATCGACCGGTACCTACTTGCCCGGCTCGAACAAATCGGCGTTAATCCCTCTGCGGACGCCGATCGCCGCACACTCATTCGCCGCTTGTCGTTCGATCTAACCGGACTGCCACCTACCCCACAGGAAGTGGATTCCTTCGTCAACGATTCATCTGCGAAGGCATATGAACAACTCGTTGACCGATTGCTGAGCTCCGAGCATTTCGGCGAACGGATGGCCATGTATTGGCTAGATATCGTGCGCTATGCCGATTCAGCAGGCTACCACAGCGATAACGACCGGACAGTATGGCCATATCGCGACTATGTCATCCAGTCGTTTAACAACAACAAGCCGTTTGATCAATTCACCATGGAACAATTGGCGGGTGATCTGCTGCCGAACGCGTCGAACGAACAAAAAATAGCCTCCGGTTACAATCGGCTGCTGCAGACCACTGAAGAAGGGGGCGCTCAGCCAAAAGAGTATTCCGCTAAGTACCAAGCGGATCGCGTTCGCAATACGTCGGTGATTTGGATGGCGGCGACCATGGGTTGTTGTGAATGCCATGACCACAAATACGATCCGTTCGCAACTCGCGAGTTTTACCAGTTTGCCGCATTCTTTGCCGACGTTCAGGAAAAGCCCGTCGGACGCCAGGATCAAACCGCGCTTCCCACCCCAGCGCAAGAAGCGGAAATGAAGAAGTTGGATCAAAAGCGCCAGGAGTTGGTCAGCCAACTTGATCAATCAACTCCAGAAATCACAGCGGCACAAGACGCATGGGAAAAGTCGTCGATCGCGAAAATTGCCGCGGCGGCCTCCTGGTCAGTGGTACGTCCCGATAAATCTGAATCTGCCGGCGGGGCGAATTTGACGATACAGGAAGACGGATCGCTTCTCGCAACTGGCAACAATCCGGATAAAGATACGTACACGCTCAGCGGGAAAACAGCCGGCGACCGGGTGACAGCGGTCCGTGTCGAAGCGATCACTCACCCTAGCCATGCGAACAAAAGTCTTTCGCGCGCGAATGGCAACTTTGTGCTAACAGAGTTTGAGCTGGATATACAACAACCTGGACAGCCCCCGCAGCGATCGAAATTCAAACAAGCTGTATCCGATTTCGATCAACCGGGTCATCCGATTGCTCAAGCAATTGACGGTAATCTGGAAACAGGATGGGCCGTCAATGGACATGTAACCGCTGCCGACCATCGGGCGATGTTGGTACTTGAATCGCCAGTGTCTGTCAGCCCGGGGACGCTTTTCGTTTTCCGCCTGCGGCACGAATCGCCCTACGCTAAACACAACATTGGGCGCTTTCGAATTTCCACCACCGGAGTTGACAATCCATCTCTGGACAATGCGGCAGGAATTCCCGCGGAAGTTGCTGCGGTGCTTCCGGTGGCCGGCGATCAAAGAAGTGATACTCAACGCCAGGCAGTTACAAAATACTTTCGCAGTATTGCCAAAGAGTTGGCGCCAATCCGGGATCAAATTGCTCAAGCTGACAGACAAAAGGATGAGTTATCGAAGCAGTTCCTGCAGAGTTTAGTCACCGTTTCCGTAACTCCCAGGACGGTGCGAATTCTCCCGCGGGGAAATTGGCTGGACGAGTCCGGTGAGGTGGTAACGCCGGGTGTTCCGAAATCGCTCGGAACGCTCGCGCTTCCCGACGGCAAGGCAACCCGGCTGGATTTGGCTCGCTGGATGGCATCGCCTGAGAACCCATTGGTCGCTCGCGTGTTTGTGAACCGCCTATGGAAAATTTGTTTCGGGCAAGGAATTGTCAAAACGCTCGACGACTTTGGTGTTCAAGGTGAATGGCCAAGCCACCCCGAACTCTTGGATTGGTTGGCCTTGGAATTTCGCGGTAGCGGCTGGGACGTAAAGCATGTGTTGAAGTTGATGGTAACCTCCCGCGCTTACCTGCAGAGTTCGCAGTCCTCGAAAGATTTGCGGGAACGGGACCCAGCCAATCGTTGGCTGGCGCGGCAAGCCAGTTTTCGGTTTGACGCAGAGGTCGTGCGGGACAACGCCCTGGGCGTAAGCGGCCTTCTGATTCGCAAGATCGGTGGACCAAGTGTGAAACCATACCAACCAGCGGGTTATTGGCAGTATCTAAACTTTCCCAAACGTGAGTGGCAGAATGACTCGGGAGAAGACCTCTATCGGCGAGGATTGTATACCCATTGGCAGCGCACCTTTTTGCATCCCAGTCTGGCGGCTTTCGATGCTCCAAGCCGTGAAGAGAGTTGCTGTGATCGGTCGCGGTCTAATACTCCTTTGCAGGCGCTGGCATTGCTCAACGACCCGACGTATGTAGAAGCCGCTAGAGTTTTGGCAAGCCGCGTCATTGCCGACGGCGGGACGACGGATGATCAACGCCTGACGTTCATGTTTCGACAGGCGATTCAGCGCGCACCGGCCGATACCGAAGCCAAAATGTTGCGAGAATTAGTAAGCAAGCATCGGGAACAGTATGTCGCCTCGCCGGCGGCTGCGGATGAGCTACTAAAAGTTGGCGCGGCACCGACGCCATCGGGGATGAATTCGGCGGAACTAGCGGCGTGGACTTCGATTGCTCGAGTGATTCTAAATTTGCACGAAACGATTACCCGAAATTGACTCATCGAGCGTCAATCTCCGCAGGGCACCATGCGACAAAATCGATCCATCGGCGGGAGCCTACTTTTATGACCAATACACACCGACCTTTGCAGATTGCGCGTCGCGCCTTTTTAGGACCAACCAGCTTAGGTCTCGGTTCGATCGCTCTCGGTACGCTGTTGAAGACGGACGCGCTGTTCGGGGCCGACGTCGCCGGCCATCCCGATACCGGGTTCGTATCGTCCGGGTTCGTTAATCCGCTGCATTTGGCGCCCAAGGCAAAGCGAGTGATCTTCATGGTTATGGCCGGTGGAATGTCTCATCTGGAAACGTTTGACCACAAGCCAAAATTGACTGAAATGCACGGTCAACCGATGCCTGAGTCCTTTACGACTGGGCAACCCATTGCCCAGCTTCAAGGTCAAGCGTTGAAGTGCTTCGGACCGCAGCACTCCTTTAAGAAATGGGGTCAATCGGGCCAGGAGATCTCCGAGCTATTCCCTAAAATGGGAACCGTTTCCGATGACATTTGCATCGTGCGATCCATGAAGACGGAAGCCATCAATCACGATCCTGCGCATACCTTCATGAATTCTGGAACAACGATTTCCGGTCGACCGTCTATGGGGACGTGGTTGACGTATGGTCTGGGAACCGATAACGGCGAGTTGCCAGGGTTCGTTGTCATGACCTCCACTGGAAAATACGGCCAGTCGCAACCCATTTCATCACGACAATGGAGTAGCGGGTTTATACCCAGTCGATTTCAGGGGGTAGAGTTTCGGTCTGTGGGCGATCCGGTGCTGTATGTTGGTCGGCCAAAAGGAGTCGACTCAGGACAGCAACAGGACGTGGTTCAAGCGGTGAATGCATTAAACGGGCAGTACCAGAACCGTGTTGACGATCCCGAAGTTGCCACGCGAGTGGCTCAGTACGAACTCGCATTTCGAATGCAAGTAAGTGTTCCCGAGTTAATGGATGTTTCCAACGAGCCCCAACACATTTTCGATCTATACGGATCCAAAGGTAGCGACGGATCATTTGCAGCGAACTGTCTGTTGGCGCGGCGACTTGTGGAACGGGGCGTACGATTCATTCAGCTATACCATCGTGACTGGGACCATCACGGAGGGATCAAGGATCAGATTGCCGGTACGGCTAAGGAAGTGGATCAGCCGGCGATGGCGTTGATACAAGACCTCAAGCAGCGAGATATGCTCAAAGACACCCTGCTAGTTTTTGCTACCGAGTTCGGCCGCACTCCCATGGCTCAAGGAGACGGGCGGGACCATCACATGAAAGCCTTCTCGATTTGGCTGTCAGGTGGCGGAATTCGCGGCGGCATAACGCTGGGCGGCACCGATGACTTGGGCTATAACGCCGTTCAGGAAGTCGTTTCGGTCAATGATTTGCATGCAACCATGCTGCATCTGTTGGGCGTCGATCACAAACGATTAACCTACCGCTTCCAAGGTCGTGATTTCCGCCTCACCGATACCGCAGGCGAGGTCGTTATGCTGCCTACGTCGAGGGCTATGCCTTCGGTCCTACCCCGCCCGACTTCCTCATACTCCACCATACGGCCATCCCTGCGGCCTCGTGGGCTCCCTACGGCGACCCAGCGCGCTGGTGGGATGCGGGTGAGCAGGGCAAGAGCCTCGACCAGATACGCGCCAAGCGCCTGCGCCAGCTCGATGCGATCCGGAGTTACTACCGCGATAGTCTGGGCTGGCAGGCCGGGCCGCACCTGTTTATCGACGAGCGCTGGGTCTACCTCTTCACCCCGCTGGATACCATCGGCATTCACGCGCGCGGGGGCAATGCCTACCGTAGAGGCGGCGTGCTGCACTACTCGATTGGTATCGAGGTCGTGGGCTACTACGAGCGCACCGTGTGGCCCGCTGCGGTCGCTGCCAACGTCGCCAGTGCGGTACGGGCGCTCCAGCGACGCCTGGGCACCTTTACGCTGACCCACCAGGTGGCAGCGGGGGGTGTGTCCTCCCATCGCGACTGGGGCAAGCCCGCCTGTCCTGGTGCGGCAATCACCGACGCCTACTACCTGAGCGTGCTGCGCGGTGCCGTGCAGTCTGCGCCGCCCGATGATGCCGCGTGGGCGCTGTGGGGCACGGCGTTCCCGCTGCCGCCTGAGCAACGTGGCTACGGGATACCTACGCTCTGGCTCCAAACGCATAATTGGCGCTGGTTGGGGCCTGCTACCAGCCCCGAGCTGGACGCAGGGAGCGGGCGCGTCGTGCGCTTCTTTGAGGGCGGCGCGATTGTGTGGCAGGATAATCGCGGCTTCTTGCTCAATCTCATGAGGACACCCCGATGAGCACACCAGAGGACCGCGACCGGCCACTGAGTGGCGAGATACTCGCACTCGCCGATGATTACCAGGGGCGCGATAGTCGCCTTGCGCTGCGCCTGCGCACCATAGCGGTGCGCTACCTGCGCGAGCAGTC
>JANNPR010000964.1:0-3802 GCA_031400345.1 Planctomycetota bacterium
CGGAACTCTGGGTGAGCGACGGAACGCAGGATGGTACGAAGATTGTTCGAAATATAGGCCCACGCGACGACAGTGGGGTTTGGAGCGATTTGACGCTAGTGGGCGCACGAGTCTTCTTCCGCGGCGACGATGGCATCCACGGCAGCGAGCTGTGGGTGACCGACGGTACGGCAATTGGCACTCAAATGGTCCTCGATATTCATCAAGGCACCGGCGACTCGCGTCCTGAACAGATGATTGCTGTGGGAAACATTCTGTACTTTACCGCCGATGATGGGATTCACGGTGAGGAACTGTGGCGGTCCGACGGTACCGCGGCGGGAACGCGAATGATCGTCAATCTGCAACCTCCGAACTACATCGTTTTTGGTCGAGAGATTTCTAATCTGACAGCGGTCGGCGATAGCCTTTATTTCCTGTTGGCGAATTTCCGTGGCAATCCGGCTGAGTTCACGCTCTGGAAGTCCGACGGCACCTCGCAAGGCACTACCGAGGTTGTGTCGCTCGATCTACCTCCAGAAATGATCTTCGCCTTTGATGGTTCCGCATTCTTCACGATTTCTCGATTCAATTCCCCCGAACTCTGGCGCACGGATGGCGACGAATCGAGCACGGTTTTAGTGGATTCGATTTCGGAGCTTAAAGCCACCATCGTAAACCGAGGTACGCTCTACTTGCTTACGAACGGAGGCGTTTGGGCCTCCGATGGAACTCCGGAAGGAACCATTCGTCTAACGCATGTTTCGACGTCCGGAGCCGCCACCGTCTTGGGAGGCGAAGTCGTGTTCGATGTTCAAGGGTTCGAGAGGGACCGTGGACTGTGGCGGACGGACGGCACGCCGGAGGGAACATTTCGATTCTCGCTCAATGGCCTCTGGACCGACACGTCCTTTAGCGATGGCAGCACTGACAAGGGAATCGTGAATTTAAATGACTGGGGATTTGGCAGTGGATTTGACCCAGACCACGGCGGCGAATTCTGGCGCACTGACGGCACCGATGCCGGGACGATTCAGGTGCGGGACATCTTCCCAGGATCCGAGGCTTCAGCGCCGAAAGACGTGGTGCGAGTGGGTGACAAGCTATTCTTTTCGGCGAAAGTGCCCCAATTTGAACGGCACCTGTGGGTCGTGCAAAGCACGCCCCCCGTGCCGGGCGAGGTGGCCGACGTTTCAGTCAATGAAGATGCTACTGCCACCGTGATCCCACTAAGTCGCGCATTTATCGACGACGTCGACACACCACAAACGTTTCAATACGCCGTCAGCCACAATTCGAATCCGGATTTGTTCGAGTCCATCGACATTGATCGGTCGGTGGGGACTCTTACGCTTCGTTACGCCCGAAATGCGCATGGCAGTGCCCAGATTGCACTGACGGCCTGGGACAGTCTTGGTCAAAAAGCTGTAACGACTTTCTTGGTAAACGTTGCCGCAGTCAACGATCGTCCGACGATCGAGAATCCTCTCGCACTGGTAACGGATGATGTGACCGCCGTGAGGTTTACCTCAACAAACAAGTTGTCGCCCCGCATTTTGGATGCCGATAATGATGTGCTTGTAATGAACCTCGTGGCGTCCTCTGGTTCGATCTTCTTAGGGAGCACCGTAAACCTGACCGATGTTCAAGGAAACGGCACGGGCCGTGTCACGTTCCGGGCGATTGCCGCTGACGCCTCGATTGCGTTTGACGGTTTGAGCTTCGTTCCCAGGGAAGGCGAGACCGGCGTCCAGACGGTGACCTTGAAGCTTATGGAAGCGCAAACCGTCGAGCAGTTCGGCTCTGACGCGGAAATCTCAATTAACGTCGCCCTGGCTCAATCGTTGACGCTGGTGGCAGACATTAATCAAACCGGCGCCAACGTCTCCAACATCGTATCGATTGGTAACGTCGCTTACTTCACGGCCTTCGATATAGATCATGGCCGGGAACTCTGGCGTACCGATGGCACAGGCGCGGGAACGACGCTGGTCAAGGACATTCGCCTTGGAGTAGAGGATTCTCGCATCCGCGAATTATCGCAGTTCGGCAATCGAGCCGTCTTCGTCGCCGATGACGGAAACCAAGGCTTCGCACTTTGGATCACGGACGGGTCCAGCGTAGGAACCCGGATGGTCAAAAACCGACTGGTGGGAAGCAATGCGGAGAGTCCGGCTAATCCCTTCGGCATCCTGGACAACTGGCTCTACTTCAAAGCATTCAACAATCAGGGAAGCGGACAGTCACTTTGGAAGACAGACGGAACGCCTGAAGGCACGATCCTCGTCAAACAGATTTCGTCTGTGAGCACAGCGAGCTATCACCAGTTTGTAACCATGGGAGGCGCTTTGTTTTTTCCCTCGGATGACGGCGACCATAGCGTTGAGCTGTGGACTAGCGACGGTACGGCCGACGGAACCCATATGGTTAAGGACATCGACACGCGCGACGATTCGTTTCCGATGGACCTCATCGCAACAGAAAACAAAATCTATTTCTCAGCGCGAGATAATTCGCACGGTCGCGAGCTATGGCGATCGGACGGGACTGAGGAAGGCACGAAGCTCATCGCCGACATCGCGCGGGGCTCGTCTTCGTCGGATCCACTGCCTCTCGCCGTTTTTGGTGATTCGCTGTTGTTCTTGGCAACAACCTTCGATCATGGCCGAGAGGTCTGGATCACGGACGGGTCGGTGGAGGGGACGCGGCGCGTCAGCGACATCGTGCCCGGTAGCGGGAACTCCTTCGAATTTCGTACCCGAGTTTCGTCGCACGACGACAAGATATACCTTCCCGGAATGACGGCCGATGGAGGGGCGCTCTATCTCTTCGACGCGGCCACACAGCAGATTTCGAACTTGCATAACTACGACGCTCCTCCCAAACATCTGCGATGGGTGGGCGATCGACTCTATTTCGCTGCGAAGGATGGCCAGCATGGCGAAGAACTTTGGTCAAGCGATGGCACCCCACCAGGAACTCGCTTCTTAAAAGATGTTTGGGAAGGCGAGAATTCCTCCGGTCCGACGGACATAAGGGAACTTGGGGACGATCTGATCTTTGCGGCAAACGATGGCGCGCATGGCCGTGAATTTTGGATCAGTGACGGAACAGCACTGGGCACACAACTCGCCAAGGATGTTTTACCTAGCTCGCGCGGTTCTTCGCCCGTAATCTTGGGCGCCGTGAATGGGCAACTAGTGTTTTTCGCCGACGACGGAATTCATGGATTCGAACTATGGTCCACCGACGGTTCACCGGTCGGTCCACAATTGATCCGAGACGAGGTATTGGGAGAGGTCGGCGCTTTTCCGCCAACGTCGATCGGTAGTTTATCGCCCGTAGTTGGCGATTCGTTTTACTTCACAAAAGACAATTTATTCACATCGGAACTCTGGCGAACCGATGGGACCGAACCGGGAACGCAACTCGTGAAAACCTTCGATGGAGATGCCCCATCTTTGCTCACGAAGTTGAATGGTCTGGTTTACTTTGTTGCCGATCTTCGCAACTCCGGTCCCGAGTTATGGAAGAGCGACGGCACAGCGCAAGGAACCGATATTGTTCGCGACTTCCGAACTGTTAAGGCGACACACATAACAAGTTTAACTGCCGTTGGGTCGCGGCTGTTCTTTCTCGTCGACGGAGCGCTGTGGACCAGCGACGGAACGGACGAAGGAACCCGTCCAATCACAGCCACAGGAACCGAATTGCAGGATCTTGCGTCCTTGCGGGATGTACACGGCGTTTTGTACTTCGTCGCCCGAGATGCCAATCGAGTAAAAGGGCTTTGGAAGGTTGCAGGTGAACTCGACCAAGCGTC
>JANNPR010000217.1:0-3429 GCA_031400345.1 Planctomycetota bacterium
CCGATGATGCCGTTCTGCACCAACATTGCGAGAAACACATTGTGTTGCACATAGCGACGTCCCTTCTCCAGCACCAGCTCCGTGTTACGGTCTTCTAAATACCGATCGCAGTTCCGAAGATATTGGCCAAGTCCTACTCCAAACCAAGGCTGATCCTTGAACATTCGCCAAGCGATAGCTGCCAGAATGGGGCGCAGCCTGGCGGATTCCGCCATTGCCTCCACAGATACATCCTTGTCCCGTTTGAACGACTGCAAGTTGCTCCATTTGGAAACTACGACGCTGGAGCCGGCTACGCAGATGGCAAGTGCAAAAGGTAAATGCCATTTCTTGGGAATGCTGAGCGCGACGATCAGGCAAATGCTGGCGCCCAGTCCAAGCCATACGCTGCGCGTCATCGTGCAATAGGCTGCGAAAGAAATCACCACGAGTATGGCCACGACGGCGGCCCGACCGGTCGTTCGCAGTCGAGGCCAAAACATGGCGGTACATGAGGCACAAGCGGAAAAGTAAATCCCCAGACTGATTGGGTTTAAGAAGGGCCCCCGCGCCCGACCAAAGAACTCCCAATGGGAGGCCGACATGATGTAATTCGGGAATACCAGCGCCGAAACGTCATAACGTTCGGCAATTCCCGTGAGCGCCAAATAGGATCCAAAGACCGTAAAGAACCCCAGGACCACTCGCGACAGTTGTCTATCCAGCGGCGACTCGCGGGCTAACCAATACATCGCCGCCGGCAGACAATAGAGGAATAGTAAGTCTGCGACTGGCTGGGCATCTTTGATCCACCAATCGTGCGTAAACACGCTGATGAACAGATAGCCCAGAAAAGAAAACATTGCCACGTCATAACGATCTATCGGTTTCGGAACCGCGAAACCGAACCTACCCAGAAACAGGTAGATCAGGGCCAGGCCAGTGAGAAACACGCGGTCGGCCGTCAACACGGATATATGAAAGAAAGCGTGGCCGAAGCAACTTCCCGCCAGCAACACCAGCAAGCAACCAATCAACAAGCCACCCCAACGCAGCAGCGCCACTCCCCATACCAGGGCGGCTGTGCCAGCGATGAGTATCAACGGGTCCATAACAAATATGCCGGGTGTAGCGGTTGGGCCGTAAGAACTCGTGGTAAGGGCGCGGATCACCGATCAGGTGAGCGCGCAGTCGTTCATCATGACCAAACATAGGCCACGGGATTCGGGACGAACGGACGAAGCTCTGTGCAAACGTTCATTCGGCGACAATGCGGGAAACGCCTTGCATAAATAGAGCTATGAGCGAGAGTTCAGTGGTGCTGCACCCTGCCCCAGGCGCCAATGATGACGTTGCACTTTCTGAAGAACTATTCATTCGTACGAGAAATATATAACGTCAAATCGCGCCAACGAGATCAAGCCTTTCGTCATCCTGGAATGCGTCATCATGCTGGAGCAACGCATGGAACTTTGGAAGAAACTGCTTCTAAACGGCTACTATTACTCAACGCTTCCAGGCAGGCGACTTGGGTTATTTCGCTTTCGCCAGACGGATAGTGCGCCCGTGATCGTGTTGTTCTATCACCGCGTCGCCGACTCATTTCCTAATCCTTGGACCATGTCTTGTGACAAGTTTTCCAGGCAAATCACTTGGCTAAAAAAACACGTGGACTTGATTTCACTCGAAGAAGTTCAGCATCGCCTACGTCAAAGCCGAAACAATCGAACGGCGGTCAGCATCACTTTCGATGACGGCTATGCGGAGAATTGCCGGTACGCCCTGCCCCTGCTGATCCATGAGCGAATCCCGTGCACTTACTTCGTGACAGCCAACAATGTTCTGCAGGGTACTTCGTTCGCTCACGACATCGCAGTCGCTCGTCCGCTGCCGGTGAATACCATTCAGCAACTGCAAGCTCTGGCGAATGCCGGCGTGGAAATTGGCGCCCATTCTCGAAGTCACCCAGATTTGGGCGATGTCCATGATGACCGAGTCCTGCACGACGAAATCGTTTCGGCGCGCAATGACTTACAGAATTGTCTATCTCGACCTATTCGTTACTTTGCGTTCCCTTTCGGCAAACACTCGAACTTGAACCGGGCTGCGTTTCAAATGGCTCGCAACGCGGGCTACCAGGCGGTTTGCTCCGCCTATGGAGGCTACAACCTTCCCGGCGACGACCCCTTCCATTTGCAACGAATTCACGGCGACCCCGAATTCGCCCGTTTTCGAAACAATCTAAGTGACGACCCCCGGCAGCGTTTCGTGAAGCGTTTCCCGAACTGTGAACCAACTGCGACCGAGCGCACAACAAGCGAAAAGAAACATGATGCCGAGACGATCACCTCGACCTGCACTGGATGACCGTGGGCCTTTACGCGTCCTGTTTGTGAACACAAGTCTCCCCGTAGGCGGTGCCGAGACCTTGCTGGTCAACCTCGTTCGCAAAATGGATCGCCAGCAATTTGAGCCTGAGCTGTGCTGCCTCAAAGATCTCGGGCCATTAGGTGACCTACTCTCTCAGGAGATCCCGGCGTTTTCCGGGCTGCTGAGCCACAAATACGATCTGCGAATACTCCCTAAACTGATCCACTTGTTAAATACTCGCCGAATCGATGCGATGGTGACGATCGGCGCCGGAGATAAGATGTTTTGGGGACGATTAGCAGCTTGGCTGGGTGGTGTCCCAGTCATCCTTTCCGCCCTGCATTCAACGGGCTGGCCAGACGTCGTGAATAAACCCAATCGGCTGTTAACACCGATCACCGACGGGTTCATTGCAGTCGCGGCTCCTCACGCTCAATACTTAGTTGAGCAAGAGCGATTTCCCGCTCGTCAAGTACATGTGATTCACAACGGCGTCGACACAGTCCGTTTTCGACCTCGGGCCGAAGCTCGAATACCTGCCAGAGACGTTTTGGGAATTCCTCTGGGGGCACATGTCTGCGGCATCGTCGCCGCCCTGCGCCCAGAAAAGAATCACGTTTTATTCCTTGAGGCAGCCGCCCTGGTTCGCAGCCAACTTCCCACAGCTCATTTTGTGATTATTGGAGACGGGCCATTACGTCCCCTGCTGGAACGGAAAGCCCAGGAACTTGGGATTTCCAACTGCGTCCACTTCGCCGGGTCCCGCTCCGACATCCACGATTTGCTCCCAGCACTGGATATTTTCTCGCTTACGTCGAAGATGGAAGCGAATCCTGTGTCCATACTCGAAGCCATGGCATGCGGTGTACCCGTGGTAGCACCACGCGTGGGCTCCATCCCCCAGACGGTTCATCCGGACGTTACCGGTTTCTTATCCGAACCGGGCGACGTGACCGCCTTTGCTGGCTTCTGGCTACGCTTGCTCCAAGATTCACGACTGGCCAGACTGCTGGGAGAAAATGGCCGAAACGTAGTTCAACAACATTGGTCGCTGGACGCGATGGTCCGCGGATATCAGAA
>JANNPR010000273.1:0-5442 GCA_031400345.1 Planctomycetota bacterium
CGACGTTCTGGCAGTCATGATGGGTAGGAGCGAGGGTGGCACGTTCCTGAAACGTGAGGAACGAGCGTCGAAGGGCGTGTCAAAATTGAGCGTACATACAAGTGATTGAAACAACATCGATGCGATCTCAAAAGTCCACAATGGACTAGCCCCTCGCGAGCCCCGCAAATGATCTCAATCAGGTTATTGATCCAAGTAGCGAAGCCTGGTGAACCAAACCAGTGCGCTTCGGGTCGAAGCGATATTTCCATTTGTGCGAATCCGGCTAAGCGGAATAAACGACTGTAGATTCTTTCATGCTGTTACTTCGATGGCTGGTCATCCGTTCGTGTCAGTTCGGCTTGCGAGGGTCGGGCGAAAACGAGTTCTCCGCATCCGTAAGTGGCACAACGGCCGTTGTATTGCCAGCATTCGGCGTGATGAATCGTCTTGCACCGTCGGCAAAACACCAGGTCATCGCCGGCGGCGTCACCGCAAATCGGGCAGTTTACCGGGCCGACCGATGCCGCAGCGTCCTGATTGAGAAACGCCACGCCTTGGGTGGACGAAAGGCGCACTTGATCGAACACTCGTAAGCACTGCCGAATAAATCCCTCCGTCGACTCCACGCTGCGAGTATTTCCGTGGCGCTGGAATAGTAGCTGCCCCCGACTAATTAGAATGCGTATGGACTTCGTTTCTGACGTATGCAACAGCCTTTCGATCTCCCAACGAACTTGTTCCGACAAGCAGGTTCGGGTTTGTGCTTCCTGGTTGGTGGTAATCGTAAAATCATGGGTCAAAGGGCCAGACTCGAATCGTACCTCGCGCTGCCGCCAACCGACAATATGCTGAGATTCGGAGTCGCGGCTATAGATCACGCAGCTGATATTTACTGCAGGCCACGGCATGCGCACGTGGCACTCGCCAATCGAATCCTTGGACTCTCCTATGAGCGGCTCGACCACAACCTTGATATCGCCGTACTGAAATCGCGTGGAAGGATATGAAACCCAGCTCCCCCCCACGAAGACGCCACTAAAACGCGAAGCCAGCTCACGATACAAGCGATTGCGTTGAGCCGTGCGTTTGCGAGTCGCCGCCGTTGCTGTATACATAATCAGCAAGGTCGTCACCAATGCCAGGAATAGACCGAAACAGGTCATGTCGAGCCACCTCCAGCAGGTGGCCCGATTTCACCGCGCGGCGCCTCGTCGTCTGCAAGTACGGACTCGTCGTCTGAAAAGATTATGGATCGAGCGTCGTCTTCTGCCTTATCATTGACGGATGTATTTGGGGCGGATGTATTTGGCATCAGGGATTTGGGCGGAAGGAACTCGATACCCACCGATTCTTGGATCGACAGCCGGTATCGAATGATGTTTTCTCGCCGAGGTCCAACGTAATTCTGAATTTGAGATTCGTCCATCGCCATCACCGGGTTTGGCATGCCATCAGCCTTAGAAATCTTCTCATACCGAAGGCTCCTGTGACGATTCGTATTGATCGCCAGGTAGTCGGCGCGGGCGCACGACCAAGTATCCGCCGACAACAAAGAAGCACACCGCAACAATGCCGCCCCAAACCGCGGGCCGGTAATACCAGTTCGCCTTATCCGCTACGGCGGTGTCTCCCGCAAGTGAGTCGTTGGAACTATGGATCCATTCTCGTTGCTCAGCATTTTGCTGTTTCAGGGCGGCGATTTGCTCCTCTAGCCGCGCTACGTCGTCAACCAGAGTCTGTTCGCGGCCTTGCGAATCCGACAAGTCAATTTGCGTTTTCGCGCCGATGCGTTCCAGTTCTCGCTCATGGGCCTGATGGGCAATAACATGGGATTTAAGCTCGTCCGCCAACTTCTGGCTTTCCATTAACGAGTCCAGGAAGGGTTTGGGTGTTCCGTCCCAACGAGAAACAAGTCGGTCCAAGAGTTGCTTTTCCGCTTTCACTTCTGCAACTTGCCGGTCGACATCCAAACGTCGGAGAAATTCTTTGGTGGCTTCACCCGAATCATTCTTTGCTACTGTCTCAACATCGGAGGGGACGAGTAGCTTCCAGGCCAATAGGGTCATAAAACAGAATTGCATCGCCAAGGAGGCCATCATGGCCGTCCATTGCCAAGTATTCGTGCTGGAGTCGATATGAACGATGGGTGTGGCTGCGGAACTGCTGTTTCGGGTGCCACTGGTTCTGCGTAGGTCGGTACTCATGTTAATCGAAGCCTCTAAGTCTGCGGCAAACTCCGACAATTCGTTGTGCCTATGGCGAGAAGCAAACACAAAAAAACTACCCGTTCGACGGATCGGATCCACCGAGTCTTTAGTCCACACGAAGAAACCACGATCCCCTCGGCAGGGATCAACGACAAGCGCCAAATCCAACGGCTTGTTGAAGAAATTCTCACAGATGAACAAATCCATACCCGACAGAAAAACACCCCAGTCCGGATGCGTATGGTACCAACCTACCATCTGCAGATCGGCAGGAAATTCCTGGCGTTGGCGGGTAATCTGTTCCCAGGTGTCATGGGTAAACTTAAAACTGCCGCGAGTGGCTTCGAAGTGTTCGGCGCGAATGGATTCCGATACGACCACAAAGGGCCGACCGTCGCTATCTTCATATTGTCCGCCGAGAAGTACGCCACCCAGTTCTACACGCGTGTCCGAGAAGGCGTGAAATTCGATATCGCAGATCGTGTCCAGGTCGATGAAGATGGGCAAATCATTTTCGCTGACATCGCCTATCGCGGCCACACGGTAGTGCCCGTTACGGTCGGGCCGCAAACGCCGTGTTGGCTCAACCTGCTCGACTTCGCCAAAGTGGATGTCATGGTCCATATGGTGCGAGCTTTACGAAAGGCCGTTTTTCGTCCAATTTGGAGTATCGCCACCCAACAGTATTTGCCATTCTTCGCTCTCCGATTGGACTCGCAAAATGTCGTAGGCTGGAACCCCGAGTTGTTGCAAGGTCCTCGATGCCAGCTCCGAACCGGTCTCGACAACGTGACATAATTCGGGTCTGTTGACCTCGCCACATTTGGAGCAAATCGCTTCCGAGTTCATTACCGTTTGCACCGGACGCAAAACGTCACGCCATGACTCACATTTCTCACAACGAAATCCTTTTACTAAGTCCCGATCGAGGACCAATCGCAGCCGATTATCGGTAAGCCGGCGATCGTAAAGACGAAGAAAGTCGAACAACATCTGCGCGGTGGTATTCGCCGCAGACAAGGGAAACTCGCGTGGATCTTCGTAGCATTCGTGACTGAGGCAATCAGGCTTTATCGGCAGCCGAGTCGTGTAGAACTGATTCGTAAGACCGTTATAAACGAGTGCCTGACCAGCGGCGGTTGGTAAGCCGTGCAACAACTTAACGGCTTCCTGAGTCTGCCAGCCCCCGACAATCGAGGCAATGGTTGGCGTAGTTGGAGCACGTCCGGCTGCCACGTCTTCGCGCTTCAGCAAGGGGCAACTATATCGCACGTTGATCAGCTGATAGTCGATTTCTGTCATACCGCATTCGTAACAGGGGCCGTCCGGCGGCACAAAAACTCGAACCGTGCCGCTGATCTCCTCAATCCCACCATCGATCCACGTAGTCCCAACTTTCCAACAGCAGCGGTTGACCCAAAGTCGCGCTTCACGGTTGTCCAGACAGCTGATGACTACGTCGACATCCCGAAACAAACCCAGCCCGACGCCACTGATAACATTCACGTTCAATGGTATGACCTGCGAATCGGGATTTAATTCCTGACACCGCTCAGCCGCCACGAGAGCTTTGGATCGTCCGCGATCCTGTGCCCGAAACAGCACGGAGCGTGTTAAATTCGAGGGCTCGATCGTGTCAAAATCCACGACGAGAATTCGGCCAATTCCAAGCAAGACTAAGTTCTTTAGAACCTCATTTCCCAGAGCTCCAACACCGACCAACATCATTGTGGCGCGAGACAACCGCTCTTGATCCCACCAGGCGATCAATCGCAAGCGTGAGTAGCGGTCGTCGTCATCAATCAGTATGGGTCGGTCGGACATGCCTAGGATTCCACGATTGCGAAGCCACAATCGACAATTTGCCGGTCGCGCCATTGGAAAAAAGCCAGCTCGCCCTCGCGTGGATCAACGACTAATCCAATGTGCCACGGCTCAGCAAAAAAATGCCGTTGAATAAAGACGTCATTTGATGACAGAAACACGCCCAACCCAGGATGCGTGTGATACCAGCCAAGAATGCGTTCATCGGGACACGATTCCATCATGAAACGATGCAGATCCGACCAGGTGTCATGAGTGAAGGTGAGAGATGCTGCGTTGGAGCGTGTGCTGCGAGCGGGGACGAACCGCCGCACTTCCACCATCTGCCGGTCCGTTACGTAGGTCAAACCAACGAGAAAACCTCCGACTTCCTGCGTTCCGTTCGTGTCGGAAAAGTTTAGTGCCCCTTCGAGTGCATCCTGGAAAATGGCAATCGCCACCAGATCGGTGGCAAACGTACCAAACGTGCGGCACCGCAAACTTGTTTGGTCCTGGCCGCTTGCGTGGCCGAATGACCCGGCACAGTTTTCGTTAATCAATGTAAAGCACTTCCGCAGACGCGGGTCGCGACCGCTCGATGTCGATGCTTCGAACTCCGTCTAAGAAGACGATTTCGTCGAGATGTTGACGCGGCACCGCCACAACCGGTGGTATGTTTGACTCGCGAACGGGCCCTGCCACCCGATTTCGTATGGGCCGTAAATCGATTGGGAATTCGAACTCCTTCTGTGATTGGGCCCAACCCGCGGCCTCACGATTAAACGGACTGGTGATATCGAAGTTTTCGAATCGCACCATATCCCACAGCATATGGCAAAGCTCATCCAGACGGAGACTTGGAACCCAATGTTTCCCGTATCCACCGAGACAGACTGAACCACTGCTGGAAATGTTGGGATGAAAGACGGGCGTACGCCATCGCAAATCCGGCATGCTACGCGGGTAGGAAGCTCCCAGCCGAATTTCGACCTCGTGCTGTTCGCGAACGAAGATCCGATCTATGCCCGGAGGGCGCCAGAACCCCATTCCAAGAAAACGCACCAAATAGTTCTCTATGGGAAAACCAGGAGAGGTCGACAGGGCCGTGAAACCGAATACCGAACTCTCCGCTTGCAATTGCTCAAGAGCCGCTTGGTCAGTTCGAAGCCGACGAATTCGAGGGGATTCACGCATGGCAATTACCCTGCGACAATTTCTGGATAAACGATAAGATGATCGCCGTCCCTCACGTGCGAGTCCACCAACGTCTGCTCGTCACGCAGGCGATGGCCACCCTCCTTATGATCCAAGCTGTAACTTACCGGCTGACCGTCTGGGCCCATTACAGGCAAATTCAATTTTGTAATAACGTTTGGCAGAATCCGTTTTACAGTGACGCTGTCTGCGATGACCGCCTCCACCGACTTCGAACCGGTTTGGTCCAAAAAGG
>JANNPR010000280.1:0-6630 GCA_031400345.1 Planctomycetota bacterium
GTCCGTGCGGCCGAGTTGCGTTCGTTAACACACGACACGATGTACATACACGAAAACCTGCCATTTAGGCATAAGTTGGACGGGTACCCGAATTGAACTATTTGAATCGTTCCGACGTTAAAACTGCACCTGTGATTGGAATGACGTCAATCGTGCATTCCCGATGTGGACCAGACAGCACGATGCGGTAAGCAGAGCCGGCCTGTCCTTCGAAACTGTAACCCATGGTGGAGTGCGATGGAGTCACATCTAAATCGGATTGAAACGTTCGAGGAGAATCGACGTCGACGGTGGCTCCGGTTGTGACATAATTACCGCCTGCAGGACTGAGACCCGCTACGACGCGATAGCCGGTCGCCTTTCCTGCGGTGGTGAGAAACACGACACCGTGATTGTCACCCGACGTGATCGTCGAGCGTTGCATTCGCAATAAGTCGAGCGCCAATCGCCGGCACTCGGACTGCGCACCCATATTGGTTAACATGCTGCGGCCGAATCGCACCATCACGACGGTCGAGAACACGCCCATCAAGGTAACCACGGCGAGCAATTCCACCAAAGTGACCGCTGGCCGTCGTCTCGCTGTGCGATTCATAGTTGCGTTGCCGTCTGTGAGCCGATTGGTATGGAAGCCTGAATTGCGAGCCAAGCCATTGCGCGACTCCCTTCGCTTGCTCGTCAAGCTTCAATACTTCGAGCCTAAAGTGAGCGGTGCGTCGTTGCATTCAGCGAGTAAGCAGCGCCCGTAGCCGGATTCTTGGGAATACCACTGGGGAAATAATCGGTATCTGCGCCGATGTCCGACAAATCGTCCTTCGGCCAGGTACCCTTTTCAAAGTACCAACGTTCCACAGAAGAATTGATTTCCGATTTGTTTTGTCGGTCGGCTTCCTCCTTTGCCTTGGCACTCGAGATCGAGATCCGGGGAATGACCACTACGGCGATAATTCCCAAGATGGTAACGACTGCCAAAAGCTCGAGTAGCGAGAAGCCAAAGAACTTTTTCAGAGCTTTTTTGTTGCGCAGTTTCATAGGTAATCGTGTTCGCATGATAGGAAGACCGTGAAATAGAGTTGTGAAATAAGACTGTGAAATGAAGACGACGAGGAGCTACCTGTCGGGTCCGCTCCTCGTCGTCACTTGGCTTTAAGATTTTGGATTTGGGATTCGGCTGGCGAGCTGCCAGGAGTCTTCCCCTGTGGTATTGCGGCCACCAACTTCTCTAACAGAAGCTTGGCGATTTATGACGCAGACTACAGCGTCCGATGGGTGGTAGCATTCAGGGAGTAAGCAGCGCCCGTGGCCGGATTCTTCGGAATACCGCCGGGGAAATAATTTAAATCCGTGCCGATGTCCGACAAATCATCCTTCGGCCAGGTTCCCTTTTCAAAGTACCAGCGTTCCACCGAGGCGTTGATCTCCGACTTGTTCTGGCGATCGGCTTCTTCCTTGGCCTTGGCACTCGATACCGAGATACGTGGAATCACCACGACGGCAATAATGCCTAGGATCGTGACCACTGCCAAGAGTTCGAGCAGTGAAAACCCGAACACCTTCTTTAAAGCTTTTTTAGTGCGAATCTTCATGTGACTAACGCCTTTCATTGATTGAAACCCGAACGACGGCCGAGCAATCGGCCCCTAACTAATGTTTCGTTATGCTGCTAGGTACGACCATCCCGCCGAGAGTAAGCACCGAGCCGCTCTTATTGGAACCATAGCTTACAAAGATCCTCTGGCGAAAAATGTTCTTGAGAAATCGGGTTAGTGAGCGTGGCCGGAAACTTTCTGCTGAGCTGTATCGAACGAGTAGGCGCTGCCATCCACAGGGCACTTCGGAAGTCCCTCCGGAAAATACGCCGGATTGGCCCCAACATCCGCCAGGCTCGTATTAGGCCAGTTTCCTTTGTTGCGATACCACAACTGACATTGGATTTCGATATTGCCTCGATTCACGCTGCAGGCATTGTTTTTGGCATTCTTTGCTTCACCGCCGAACCGCGGAACGATGATCATCGCCAGAATGCCCACAATCACTACCACCGCCGCAATTTCTAGCAGGCTGTGGGCCGTCCTGGAGGTAAGTCGTGACATTTGAGAAATCTCCCCACGAAATATTTTAGAAGTCATTGGTTGGATGGGTCTCATCGGTCGGATTGATTCCACTAATGGTCGTTCGAATTCATCGACCCAATCATGTCGAACATCGGTAGGTAAATGGCCAGCAAGATGCCGCCGATCACGAATGCGAGTGTGATCGTCATGATGGGCTCGATCGAGCCCACCATGACGTTGGTGTAGCGTTCCACTTCCCGCCGCAAGTGCGACCGAATGTGCACCGTTATAGCCGCCAAGGTGCCCGTCTTTTCACCCACCACCACCAGCTGGTTGACCACCGGAGGAAATAACGTGCCGTGGCGTTCCAGCTCGGTGCTCAGTCGTTCGCCACGCATAATCGCGCCGTGAAGTTCTTCAACGCTATGCCGGATAGCGCGATTCCCAATCGAGGTAGTACAGGCTCGCAACGCGTCCACGACTGTGAAACCAGCTTCCATCAGGTTTCCCAATACCTCCACAAATTGCAAAACAGCAATATTGCGAAACCAATCTCCCAACATCGGAACTCTGAGGAGGTTCGTGTCCATCCATAGTCGACCGGTGGGTATCCTCCGGACGTAGATGATCGAACTGATGAAGCCCACGATCGCGACGAGGATCATCCAGCCGTAACTCGTTCCAAAGTTCCCCAAATCGATCAGGAATTGCGTAATCCAGGGGAGTTTGGCGTGCGACTCTTTGTAGGTCTTCTCGAACGTGGGGATCACATATAGCAACATGAACGTTACGGCGCCCGACCCGAAGACCATCAGCATGCACGGGTATGTGAGTTTCTTGATGATCAAGCTGCGGAGATTGTCGCCATGTTCGAGCTGGTTCGTTAGTCGCTTGAGTGTGGCCGGCATCGTACCCGAACGCTCACCAATGCGAACCTGATTTACCATCAGTTCGTTGAACGTATCAGGAAACATGGCCATGGCCCCGCTGAATGACTCGCCACTCTCAACTCTTTGGCGAATGGTGGCCAATATGACCACGTACTTCTTCAGTGATTTTTCTTTGACAAGGGCGTCGAGAGCCTTTGGCAGCGCTAGGCCATTCTCTACCAGGATCGAAATGTTGCGCAGGATGAAGATCAAATCCTTCTTCTTGATTCGGACGGTCTTCCCGCCACCGATTTGAATACTGGCCAATGCCTGCAGCAGGCCCTTCGCGGCGGGTGCACCCTTTTGTTTTGCGGAAGTCAACATGACAATTCACACGTTGTTGGATTGGCGAGGGGTAGTCCGTCTAATTTGACTGGCTCAGTTTGGCACGACGATTAGCTGGAGAGTTTGAAGTAAACCTCTTCGACGGTTGTATAGCCGGCCATGGCTTGTTCGAGTCCCGCCACGGACAATTCAACCATGCCTTCCTGGAGGGCAATCTCTTTCAGTTTGGAGTGCGGCATTCCCGATTCGACGGCCTTGACGATCTCGGGGGCCATCACAAAGATTTCGTAGATGGGAATGCGGCCGGCATAGCCTGTTCCCATGCATTTCGAACACCCGCGTCCATGGTAGAACTTGGCACCTTCTGGAAGCTGCCGCGGACCCAACAGGGACCTCAACATCTTCTGATTGGGTTCTGCTGGTTCTTTGCAGTTCTGGCATACCTTTCGGAGCAGGCGTTGCGCGATAGCGCCCAGCAAGGCCGCCGCGATTTTGAAGTAATCCAGCCCTAAGTCGTTGAGACGAGTGATCGAGCCAACGGCATCGTTGGTGTGCAATGTGCTGATAAGTAAGTGGCCGGTGAGCGCCGCCTGGATGGCCGTGACGGCCGTCTCTTGGTCGCGGATTTCGCCGACCATGATGACGTCGGGATCCTGACGCATCAAGTATTTCAAGGCATTGGCGAAACCCATTCCGTGATCGGCATTCGCATGTACCTGATTGATACCTGGTAGCTTGAATTCAACCGGATCTTCAACCGTGGAAATATTGGTTGCACGCGAATCGATATTCGTGAGCATGGTATACATCGTGGTCGTTTTACCGGAGCCGGTGGGCCCGGTCATGATGATCATGCCGTGCGGCTTATCGAGAAGGGATTTGACGAGCTCGACCTCCCGCTGCTGCATGCCCAGTGCTTCCCAAGTGAACACTCGGTTCCCTTCGTCGATCACGCGCATGACGACCTTCTCGCCGCCGACTACGGGGATCGTGCTGACGCGATAACTCGCACGGATCGAATTTTCTTGGATGCTCAAAGTCCCGTCTTGCGGCTTACGATTTTCGGTCGTGTCCATGTCCGCCATGACTTTGATACGGCCGACTACCGCCTCTTCGGTATGCTTGGGGATCGTCATGACCTGCTCGAGCTCGCCGTCTACCCGATAGCGAACTCGCATCTGCGGTAAGTATGGCTCAAGATGAATATCGCTGGCCCCGGCGTTGACGGCCCCCATTAAAATAGACCGCACTAGTCTGACCACGGGAGCATCGGCATCTTCAGATTCGACTTTGACGAGTTCGCCGCTATTCTTCCGCTCTACTTCCAACTCGGCCAACTTGATATCCACCACGGTTTGTCGGGCCGAGATGCGTTCGTCGAAGCCTTTGTCCAGAGCCAGTCGAACCCCGCTCTCCACGGCTACCATCGGCTCGACGCTGTAGCCCGTAATTAGCTCGACCTCCGAGATCGTCTCAATGTCATCTGGAGAGATCATTGCCAAAGTCAATTGGCCCCCGCTGACGCCCACGGGCGCGACTAGCCGTTCCCGAGCAAAGGTCTCAGGTAGCAGTCGTACGACTTGCGGATGGATTAGTTCGGGAACCACGTCGCAGTACGGTACTTCGAATTGTTCCGAGAGCGCCTCACCAAGCTGAGCGGGCGTGATCAGCCCTTTCTTTACTAACTTGGCCCCCAGTCGTCCTTGCTTGGAATCGGGAGCCTTTAGAGCTGCCTGTAAATCAAGGTCAGCGATGTAACCTTTGGCAATCAAGATGTCGCCTAGTCGTCCAGCCATGGTATTACAGTCGGTTAATGGATAGGAGATTCAATTTGGGGGATTCATATGAGGGATCCGCCGAAGCCGTCCGTTACCTGGTCGCGGCTAACGTTGCCTGAGTCGCGCGGATTGCCAGCTTGGCAACTTTCTCTTCCATCACGGTGGGTTGATAGGGAGCTACTAGATAGTCCACTACTCCGGTTTTGTGAGCCCTCTGTACTGACTCGATATCGGCCTCGAAGGAAATGGCCATAATCGGGATTCGGCTGGTTTCTTGGGCACTTGCCAAGCGTTCGATCAACTCCAAACCACTCATTCCCGGCAAGGTGAGGTCGCAGATAATGACGTCCGGCTTCTGCTTTTCGATGGCAGCTAAGGCTTTTTCGCCCGAATCGATGGCATCAACTTGGTAGCCCAACAGTTCCAACCGAAATTGGGTGATTTCGGCCAGTACTTGCTCTGGTTCCACCAGCAGAATTCGGCACGGTTTTCCGGACAACATGATTGGCTCCACTTCAGTTCGGGTTTGCTGCACGCGAGGAAATGTCGTTGTGCGCAGAGATTTCCCGACTTTGAAAACTAGCTCCTAACAAGCGGTCGTCAAAAGGTAATGACCAAACGCATTAAGCCAAAAGGTCGGAAGATAGCGTGGGGGATGCGCACGCAAAAACGGCTATCCAGATAATGCCTTCGGAGTCCTGTCCGGAGAGTCGTATCGATCGGTGCGCCTGTGAGGGATTGTGGCTAGGAACGTAACGATTATTTCGAGTGTCCCGCCGATGACTCATCATTGGAGAGTGCATCATCTGCCAGATGGCGCGGCTATCGCGAATTTAGCTGTAGTCCTGGATTCACCCGAGATCGGGGGGGCGCCGAGTCGACCTAATAATTGCACGGGTCTTTACAAGGCAGGCTAACCGGATTCCGTACACCACAGGATTGAAGCTTGAAACGCCCTCCCAGGCATAGCTCGAAGCGCACGGAAGGCATGGCGATTTCCTTCGTTTGCAAACAGGACGGAATAATCCGGGCTAAGCTTGCAATGGGCATTTGAACTACCATTCTCCGCGCTGGACATCGTATGAGATGCAGTTATCTGAGCTACGGGTTCATTCTCCTTAGTCTATGGACGGGGTGCTCTAAAGGTCCGACTCCGGCAGCAAAAGCACCGAAGGCGACGGCAGACCAAGTGCCAAATCTAGATAAATCGTCTCCGGCTGGGGCAGGCAAAGACGTGTTATTAGCCTCGACGGATTCGAAGTCGGTAGAAAGCGAGGACCAGCAGAAAACGAACTTTGTTGTGCCATTCGACCGGAAACGGGACTTGTTCAAGGCGCCGCCGGCACCACCGCCTCCGCCGACTCCGAAGAAGGAGCCTGAACCCGTCAAACAGTTGGAGCCCCAACCCGCTCCCGTTCCCGTAGAGGAAGACGTACCCCCGCCACCGGTTCGTCTCGTCGGATTTGTCGAAACAGACGAATTAAGCGCGATGCTGAGCATTGCAAACAAGCCGTTCCTGGTACAGCAAGGGGAAACTCAACTGGACGTGCTCGTGGTTGCCATCTCACCGCCGACCGTCGACCT
>JANNPR010000286.1:0-8930 GCA_031400345.1 Planctomycetota bacterium
CGCTTCGCCTGTGCGAGCTAACCTACAAGCTCTGACTCGCCCTTGTAGTCGGATCGCGATAATTCTGCCGTGCCGGCGTCAAGCGACTCTACCATCGTCTCCAAACCAACATCCAGCTCATCTACAAAATCGGATTCAACTCGCGCCGATTCACCAAGCTCGACACATTTTACTACCGTGGGTGATGAACGACGCTCCGCTTGGCGTTCCAGTAATCATCCCGATGCATCGCGTGTCGAACGTTGGACGATTGTGGCGGTGGTCGCGGTCATTCTTCTGCTGGGTGCGTTTTCTATCGGATTGATCGCCTTCCAAAACTCGGCGGACACCATGTACGCGAGAATCAGAACTGCCGCCGAGGCCAACAGAACCGAGGATGTTAAAGACGTAATCGATGATTTTCTAACGCGTTATCCCACCGACCCGCGATTTAACGAGGTGGACGATTGGCGCAGAGATATCGAGAGTGGTTGGTTAAAGAGTAGGTTGGTACTTCGCCAAGTTCGGAGCGGTGGCACCGGGTTAGAGCCTTACGAAAAGAGTTTCTTAGAAGGTATGTCGTCCCGAGAATCCAAGCCGGACGAAGCAATCAAGAAGTTTCAAACTCTGGTGGACGAATACGGCACGGATTCCGTATCCGGGGATGCCACGAAGTATGTTGCGGCAGCACAACATCAGTTGAAACGGCTTAAGAAGACAGGGTCCTGATTGCTGCACCTACCCGATGTAACAGGCACTCGGGAGCGTGCCGACTGCGAAGGGTGGCACGTCCCTGTTTTAGAAGGCACACTCCGTGTGCCTTAACGGCACACGGTGTGTGCCTACTACAACGCGAGGAACGAGCGTCGAAGGGCGTGGCCAAACGGTCGACGGCACACGGAGTTTGCCTACTGCAGCACCGATTACTTTTTCGAGGGAACTTCTGTTTTATCGATCGGAAGGGGCAGGTCCAATAAGTCTCCGTTCGCTTGAAATCCCTTCCCATCGAGATCGACGAAGATCGGATTGGCCACGGCAACGGGGGGCGTCGTACCTTGTTTGGCGCCGAATACTTCGCCTAGCCCAAGTCCTTCGCCGATTGCGGCCACGATAAGATGAGCGTCGCTATCCAATGCCAACGAAATGGATTGTTCGAACTTGATCACGCTATCACTGAATTTGGTGGGAGTATCGCGGCGAGTAAAATTCATCCGCGGGTCCGGTCGTCCGTTTACAAAAACCTGTACGCGATTGACATCGAACCAGTTCGGGCATTGCACCTTGACATGTAATTCTGCCTTGCCGCTGGCGGTGACAACGGTGTCACCGGGCCCGCCCCGCGAATGATCGCCAGATCCTTCCGCCATGACTTCGACGTCTAAAAACGGACCTGTCGTCATAATTAGATGTCCTTTTTCGGCAGCGTGAACCATGTCCATGGTGTTGATCTTGGAGGGATCATCTGTCTTGCTCTGGAGATAGTTACGCATCCACCCCGAACCGTGAAATGTATAGTGGGCATCGGTATTGACGACCCCAGGGACCCGATAGCCCAGATTCAGCATTTGCATCCAATGAAAGATAGGATTTCGCGACAACTTACCACTCGCATCGCGTGTGGGCGGACTAAAAATTCCTTCGGGCGGATGGACCTCAACCACATCCATAAATCCAAACATCTTCGAAAACCCGCCGTCAGCTTTTCCATCTAGATCCTTGTCAGCCAGCATCTGCAACAGGTCCGGATGATTCTGCTGTACTAACTTATCGCTGCCGGAATCCCACAGAGCCAGCCGCTCAATTTGCACAACCGGGTTTTCGTCCGTGACAGGTCCGCCCCCATCCTGGGTGCGCTGCCGCAGCACAAGCGGGAAGGAGTTCTGATGATTGATGGGAAGCGGACTACCTGTCAGCTCCATACCTGAGCAAGTCGCCATTAAGGACTCGATATTCAGACTCTTAAGGTGAGGGGTGTACGAGTCGATGCGATTGTGCTCGGTGCACGGAGCGAACTCGACATGTTCGCAAAGCAAATTAAGCACGCGTCCAAGTTGGCTACTGGCATTGTCGCCGGATGGACTCGAGTGACTATGGAAGTCGCTGCTGACCCAGCCTAGGGTGTCGACCACACGGTGCAACGGCCCATTCAACTTCGCAGTCTGACCGCGTTCGACCGTGATGGAGGTAAACCAAGCATCGTATTCGGGCCCGTAGCTGACGATTACGTCGTACTGGCCTGGGCCAATTTCTCGGCGAAATTCACCGTTGTGGCTGTAGATCAGATTTTGCACGCCAGTAGCAGCACCATCTGGACCGAAGTCAGGACTCTTCGTTGCACCCTTGCCATGAAAGGCAACCTTGCAGGGGATCGGCAAACCCTTCCCATCCGTGATCTTAGCGGCTACGTATCCACAGGCATCGAGCTGTATCGTGGCCTCAAGCGATTGCGGGACCGAAAGCGAGATGGTTCTGGTTGCTCTTCCAATGGCCTCTACGGACAAAGCATATTCTCCGTCTGGCAAACCGAAGTTGAGTTGGCCATTGCCGGAAGTTCTAGCGCTCCCATAAGTCGTATTTCCTTGCTTTACGACAAGTCGAGCGTCGTTCACCGCACCTGCCGGGTCGCTGACGGTTACGGAGACCATTGAGCTCTTTAGCCCCAAGACGTCATTAGCTATACTTAGCAGTTCCACGAGGTTTTCAGCGGCAAAGATCTTGCGAACTATGTTGGCGGTTTCGCCTTTCGCAAGTCTCACATTGGTTGAGTCGTTTTTTAGCAAATGGAGTACAGCGCCACGGTTATTGGCTACCCGTTTGATGTCTCGATCGTCGGCAATAACTCCGTACGATTGTCGAAACCAGTCGTCGGAGCTCCAAAACATTTTAGTTCTGACGTCGTTGCCAAATTCAAAATAACGATCCGCCCGAATGGAATCGAAAAACTCGAACGATATCGGATCGTCATGCGGGTTGCTGTAAACGGTTTCAACAACCACATAGGGTTTGCCATCCTCTAGGGTATATCGGTTCGTCGCTTTTGGACGGCCAGCAACTGTCACCGAGTGGCACTCGAACGAGATCGACTTGCCTTGCTTGTGTTGGATCTTGGCAGCGTCGGTACTGGTACCGTCGATTGCGGCAATCGCACCGGCTAACGATACGAATTCGACGAACGCAGCTCCAGGATAGTAACAGCTGAGCTGATCACTTTGCAGCGAGCGCCGCGTCATATCGATGATCATTCCGCCGACATTGCGAACGGTCATGTTCGCGTTGCGACCTTTTATTGGTTGTGCAATCACTACCACTAACTCGTCGTTGCGTAGCACAAAGTCGCCATAGATGCAGTCGACTTCTTTGCCTTGCGGAACAAACGTGTTCCAGTTTTCCGCCGTAAGTCGGGCGATTTCCGCCGCAAACCCCGACTGATGCGCGGCAAAAAGACTCAGCGCCAGTGCAAGTGTTTCGAGCTGCTGTCTAAGGTTCATAAAAACCGTCCAGAGACAAAAAGTTGAACAACGAATTTCAATCCGATCCCGCGACTGCTTGAAACTCCGGCACACAGAACACCGAATTTTCAGTTCGCAATAGTATTCCTTAGGCGGACAGCGTCTTCAACAGGTCGCGGACTTTCTTTGTGCCGACACCTTCGTCAACTATCATCGCCGTTGCACGAGGAAAGAAAAAACCGTGCCGATTTCTTTGCCTAAGTTTCTTGAAGCGACGATTCACACGACCTCGCTGGCAGACTTTGCAGCAGCACGAGACGGTCAAGGAACATGTTCAACATCGGTTGTGCCGCTTGCGCTTCGAAAACCGCACAGGCAACTCTGTGGGCCATGTAACAGGGGCTGGTCGAAGGCTGAAAACGGAGGGAAGACCGAAATAATTCGACAATTTCCTGTTTTTCCGATCATAACTGCTATTGAGTTAGTCTTTACGCCATGTCCGTTTGCGAATACGATTGCCCGCGCATTGGTCGGTTTTCCCGTGCTACGGAGTCGGCAATCATGGTTCACGTTCAGCTGGTTCTAGTTCTGGCGTCCCTGGGCGCCGGCGCAGACGATCGCGTCAAGGTCACTTGGGATCGAACTCCCGACCAACAATTGATTTATGACGTTCATATCGAACCGGAAGTGGTGGCGCAGTTGCGCGATGGTGAACCCATTTTGGGTCATATGTCTAATACCGTCCACGACGTCCGATTTTTTCGTATCGGCGTAAAAGCGGACCCGCGCACTAGTTCGTTATCGAGCGAATCCTCGTTGAAGCGAGATGGTTTACCCAGGAAAGAACCGCAAATCGATCATGGGTGGCGGGTAGCGGATGATGGATCGATGGAGTACTTAATCCAGATTCGCGAAGGGCGCCTGCAATCATTGTTGAACGGTAATCCCATTGAAGGCGAATTTGAAGCTGCCGCAGGTGATGTTCGACATCTCTATATTTTCGTAGGGAATGGTGAGTTGGAACGCGCGAACGGACCTTCTCGAGATTTGCAAAGACCGGCAAGATCGTTTGATTCAGCATCGACCGGTTTCGGCCAAGATCGCGCTGGTTCCAATTCGAGTCGACCGGGTGCCCGTGACACGTACGGGTCCGCCGGATCGAGTCGAGGTGCTACTAACCCTACGATTCGCCGAGATTCAGGGCACGAATTCGATGATCGCGCACCTGTGTTTGCGAGTAATAGCCGCAATGGCGGACTACTAAACGCGCCAGAATCGCCGAACCGACGCCCACCCGTGGCGTACGACGAGATGGCCGCGAATTATCCTCCTAATAATCGTGTAGCTGATTCGCGTGGCGCGGATGGGTCGGATGGGGGCCTGCAAGGGAATGACTACTCCAATGCTACCTTACGCAACGGAACTACGAATGCTAGCAATCGGCAAGACCAAAATGCCTCGCCACCCGTGAATTGGCAAGGGAATAACAATCAGGGGGTGAGTACTCCGCCCGCCTATATTCCTGGCGCCAACATAGCGCAACCAGGCAAGCCGTCCTTGCTCCTGACTGCTCTCGGTTTGGCCGTGTCTCTGGGCTTTAATATGTATCTAGCGTGGCTGGCTTGGACATTTTTCTGGCGCTATCGCGAAGTCGCAGCCGAACTGGCGCGGGCCCGCACGGATGCGCTCAACACGCGGCAGTTTGCCTAGCGTTGGAAATTCCATTCATCGCGCGAATAACGCATCGCGACAAGTTCGCGGGTTCTGTTGCTTGGCCAGTCAACTAGACGCTCCGTAACGTCCCACTGTTTAGCGATCGCATTCTTCAGCGCAACCGAGCTCAAATTCAGGTTGGCTACAAAATCCTGGTGTGAGCGTGCCCTTCGATATTCAGGCTGTCGAGGCGGAGATTTAAGGCACGCTCGTACTAGGTCTAAGGGAAAGCAATTCAGAATCGTACCGTGATACAACAGATGAGTTCGCTTGCAACGCAAGCTGTTCCCTGAAATTTTCCGGCCATTCCAAGTCAAGTCGCTAATTCCCTGCACCTGAATCTCTCTGCCCAGGCTTCCAATGGCTGTCGCCATGGATTGGAGCACATATTGGTGGGCCTGATCGATGGCATGCAACTGCGGGCGAAGGTCATAACTCGCAACCACGGCATACATTAGGCAACCGGGGCCAGTCACGATTGCGGCACCGCCGCTAGCCCGACGAAAGATAGGAATTCCGCGACGACGGCATTCGGCGAGGTGCACCTCTTCCGCCACCTGAGATGATCGTCCGACCACCACGACTGGATGACGAGGCTCCCATAGACGCAGCAGCTCGCTGGCAACATTTCGATGCTCGGCATCGTCCAACAATGCTTCATCCAGCGCAATATTTTCTTCGGGGCTTGCGAGCGTCAAATCCAACAGACGCATCATGGCAGCTCGTGGGGAAGGAGCGAAACCTCATCCATCAAATCAGGGTAGTATCGTTCAGGATCAGCGTGCTAAGAATCCGTGGTATGGAACGAATCCCTAGCCAACGTTTGATATAGTAAAGACGCTTTGGTGTTTCGCAAGGGATGCCAGCCTTGGCGATCGCCGATTTGCCTTTCAACATAAGAAAACAGGAAATGACAAACCAACATCGATTAAGCCCTCAGTCGTTTGCAGCTACATTTTATTCCAAGCTGTTCGTGGTGTCGGTTTCGTCAGTCTTAGCAGGCGCTTTGCTTTTTCCGTCCGGCGTCTCGGCGCAGCGACCAAGCGCGCCCGAGCTGATGCCGGACAACACTCTGTTGTTCGTGCGAATTCATAACGTAATGGAGCTACGTGACCGGTTCACGCAGACGGCCATAGGACGAATGGTGCAAGATCCGCAAATGAAGCCGCTAGTGGACGAACTCTACCGGTCTGCCTCAAAGGCATTCGACAAACTCCAGCAACAAGTGGGCGTTTCGCTGCCTGAGTTGTTGCAGATTCCTCAGGGTGAAGTCAGCTTTGGTTTGGTTGCGCCAGAAAAAGGTGGACGGATCTCGTTTGTCGCAATGGTAGGAGTTGGTGAGCAGCTTCCGGTCGCGAAGAAAATGTTGACCCGCATCCGCGAGCAACAACAGTCGTTGTCACAAAATGCAATTGTTGAAAGTATAGGCGATACTGAGCTGCGCATTTTTACCAACAGTAGTGCGCCGGTGAATAATGAAGATCCCAAGATCGAATCTTCCGCCGAGCTCAAGAAGAATGGGGCGTCGCTGAATGTCCGCGTTCGAGGTGATGGTCCCCGAGAATTTTGCTACTTCGAAAGAGACGGTGTAGTGGTACTGTGCGATGCCCGTGACGTGGCAAAATCGATCCTGGCGGCTTGGAATGGAGGAAAGGCTCCAAGCTTATCCACAAATCCGCGTTTTGCCGCGATCATGAATCGCTGCCTGAGTGATAAGGATGGGGCACCTCAGATTACGGGTTACATCGACCCAATTGCGTTGGCAAAACAAGCGACTCAAGGCAACTTTTCTGCCCAAGCCGTGTTTTCCGTGCTCACCGGTTTAGGGTTGAACGGAATCAAGGGCGTTGGTGGGAGCATGATTTTCGCTGCTGAGGAATTCGATTCGATCGTCCATCTGCATTTGGGTCTGGACAACCCGCGAACAGGCATACTTGACATGTTGGCCATTCAGGAAGGAGACACGACCCCTGAGCCTTGGGTGCCAAGTGACACTGAAAATTATGTGACGGTGAATTGGGATGCACGGCAGACCTTCAACGCCATCGGGAAAGTTTACAACACCTTCCGGGGTGAGAACGCCTGGACCAACGATGTTAGGAAAAGAGCCTCCGATCCGTCGGGAATCGATATCGACACTGAATTGTTACCGGCTCTCGATGGCCGTTTCACCATGGTCCAATGGATCCAGCGGCCCGTGACGCTCAATAGTGAGACAACTTTGGTCGGAATACGGCTAAAAGATGCTGAGGAATTTCGCACCCTATTTGAACGAGTGACGACCAAGTTCGCTGACCGCATTGAAAAAAGCAGTGTTGGCGGATTTACCGTTTATCGCTTTAAGGGAGGCATCGGCCCACAACCAGAAGGCAACCGGCAACCACCCCAAGGGATTCGCAAACCACAGCCGTGTGGCGCCCTTGTCGGAGATTACTTGTTGGTTGCGGACAGTCTTCAATTAATCGAACACGCGATTGCAGCTCAGAATGACGGAAGCGACTCACTGGCAAACGAATTGGACTTCAAATTGGTTGCCAGCAAGATCAGCCGGCAGGTGGGCGGACACAAGCCCGGAATGTTGGCGTTTAACCGGCCGGAAGAAGGACTGCGTGCTGTTTATGAACTGGCAACTTCTGAACTTGGAAAGCAACGTTTAAACGAGTTCGGGAGTAACAACGAGTTCATCGGATCCGTCGATCGCGCACTCAAGCAGCACCCTCTACCGCCATTTCCAACCCTCTCCCAATATCTCGCTCCGGGTGGTGGATTGGTGACTAGCGATGAAACTGGTATTCATTACATGGGCTTCTCCTTGCGACGAAAATAACCGATGTAACGGTAAATTAGTCCTAGCATGATTAGTCCACCGCCGACCAGCGTCCACCAGCGTGGCGCGGAATAACTGGGTTGGTGGTGCCAAGCTAGAAATACCCAGATCGGCAGCAGTAGTGGTTCTAAAAGGCCAATCCCGACAGCTTCGTGACTAGGTATGGTTCTCAGTCCTCGGGCGAAAAGCGCATAGGGTACCCCCATCTGAAGAATGCCAAACGCAGCCAAAAACAGCCATTGCATCCCCTCCGGCCACAAACCTTGACGGTCCGCTTGCACCGCAAATGGACTCAACACAACAGCCGTAACGGCGTGGTTTACCGTGACGAGCCAAGCCGAATCATGCTCTCGCAACTGCCGCAGGGAAACAATGACGCCCGCATAAAACACTCCCGCCAATAAGCCATACACGACCGCAGCCGGCCTGGCACCGCGCAATTCAAAAAACAGAATTAGTCCAAGTCCTAGCCCGGCGAAAGCGAGCAACACCCAATCCGATCGCCCAGCGGATTCTCCAAATACGAAAACACTGATTAGGAACACCCAGGCGGGTGCGGTGTTTTGTAGCCAGATCGCATTGCTTGCCTCGCCCAGGACCATTGCGGTCAAGTACGTGTAATTCATGGCGGCAAAACAACATGCCATGGGAATCAATCCCATAGACCATCGTGGCCGGCGAACCAGTGGCAAGAGTATTAGCAGAGCAAAGGTGGCTCGCCAGAACGCTAACACGGGGCCGGGCCAACTGTCGAAGAAAGGAGCTTTGGCGAAAAATCCACTGGTGCTCCATAAAACGGCCGCTGCTACCACCATCCATCGACCCCGATCAGATTGGGTTGGGAGATTTTTTTCGACGGAAGCCGGCGACATAATTTTTTTTCCCGGGGTCGTATCTAAACAGTTTCTTTGTAAAACGCTGCCGACCGAATTGTCTGTAAGGACAACCATGTTTTACCTAAC
>JANNPR010000306.1:0-4760 GCA_031400345.1 Planctomycetota bacterium
GGCAACAACAGGGCTCCCAGGATACCGATAATCGCGATAACCACCAGCAGTTCCACCAGCGTGAATCCCGTTCGAACTCGCGACCTAGTTTGCATGGTCGTCCTCCTAAAAGAAGTACATAAAACAAAAGACAATATCAAATAGGTTGGCTATTTTCGGATCGTCGGAGAAACGAGGGCGAACTAATTGAGTCGCGGTGCCGTCGAAAGAAACTGGCATTTCACCCGGATTAAATCAGTACCAGGTGGAAGAAATCCAACACTCCTTGTATCACTGAGCGAGCATCATAGAGCTTCGATGGATGGCTTGGCAAATTTTTTTCCCCAAGAATTCTTCTCGTCAATTCCGGCGTTCAAAACCACGCGAATCGTCAATGCAACGATCGTGCCGCAGATTGGGATTTGTCCGCCCCGCGACGAAACACAACGATAACGAGCCTTTTGATCGTGTCGCCGCAAGTAATAAGTTGGTCAGCCGGCGGCAGGGTGCCCGCAACTTAGGCACAGTTATCCCAAAACCAATACACCGACGATGTGATTTGCTTCACGAGACGAACCAAGAACGATCGTTCACTTTTTTCCGCATGTGGCGCGCCGAACTTCGCTATCACATACCTGCTACGACCGCACCGATCAGACCTATCCCACCAGTAAGACGCGTGGGCGGACTAGGGCGTCGCCTGGTCACGTGCGTCGACTTAACAAAACGAAAGACGAGTCATTTCCAGATCGACGAAGCACGATCGATGAATGGTTGGCAATTGATCTTGTGATAACCGATCGGAACGCTATGATCCGCCACCCGATCGGTACTCCGACTATTCCGTCTGGTGGTGTGGTGGATATGTTCTGCTTCCGTTCGAAAGTACGTTGGCCCGTCTTATCGTAGTTATTTGTCGCTGGGCGTTTCACGCTCGGCCAAATCAGAACACTTTTTCTAGACGAAAGTTCTCGTGAAAATCACGTCTTCACCACGGGAGCAAGACATGGCAATGGAATCGACGCATGTTTCCCCGCGTTCTAAGCGAACTTGGGATGCGGTTTACAGTTATTTATTTGGCTCCGCGACTTTGCAGCATGTGGCGTTCCGGATGGCGACTGACGTGCTGTTCGCTAACGTGGCGGTGGTTGTCGCTGCGACCGTGAGCATGCTCTATACCGGAGATCTGTCCGAAGCATCCACATTTGGCGAGGCTGCTCGATCCATTAGCGATGCTTACATGTCGTGTGCCCCAGTATTTACCGTATTAGTAGTCGGTTTGTTTTGTGCTGGCAGGATGTATTGCCCGCTTCCGGCCGGTCGTTTGGCGAAACGCGTGGCCTACTTGGCCGCCGCCTGCATGTTAGGTGCTGTCGTACAGTTTGGAGTGGTCGGTCTGTTTCGCGGAAACTTGTTTCGAAGCTTGGTCTTGCCCGGCTGGGGTGTGATGTTTGGGTTTGCGATGGCCACGCGTCTCTCGCGTACATTTTTTAGCATGAAGTTTCAGCTGATGCCGCGGACGAAGGCGACTCAAAGCCGAGTCGAACATGTGTTGGTGGTCGGCGGGGCCGGGTATATCGGATCGGTCTTGACGAGCATGCTGATCGATGCCGGTTATCAAGTTCGAGTGCTGGATCTGTTGCTCTTCGGGGACGAATCGCTGCAGCATTTGGATCATCACCCGCGATTAGAGGTGATGGAAGGTGATTTCCGTAACGTCGAGGACGTGGTTCGCGCGTTGCGTGGCATGGATGCCGTCGTGCATCTGGCTGCGATCGTTGGCGACCCGGCTTGTGCTGTGGATGCCGATACGACCATTGCCGTGAATTACGAAGCTGCCAAGATGATCGCCCAACTGTCGAGGGCGAATGGCATCTCACGATTTGTTTTCGCCTCCACCTGTAGTGTCTACGGATCCACGGATGACATCATCGACGAGCAGTCCGAACTCAATCCTGTGTCCCTCTACGCCACCACCAAGATCGACGCCGAGCGCGCGTTGCTGGAAACGTCGGACGACGTTTTTCAACCAACCATCTTACGCTTAGCCACCGCTTACGGCTGGTCGTATCGTCCCCGCTTCGATCTAGTAGCCAATTTATTCTCCGCAAAGGCAGTCACTGATAAGGAGATCACCGTGTTCAACGGTGAGCAGTGGCGACCTTTTGTGAACACTCGCGATATCGCCAGAGCCTTCCTGGCCGTGCTTGAAGCACCCATATCAAAGGTCGGCGGCGAAGTATTCAACGTGGGCGACAACGTCCAGAACTATACTCTCAGCCAATTGGGAAAAACGGTAGCGATTGCCATGCCAGGAACAACCGTACACGAAAAACGGAACCAAGACGACTTACGAAACTACCGCGTGCGATTTGACAAGATCGAACGCACGCTTAGCTATCGGGCAGTGGTCTCTCTGGAAGAAGGAATCCGTGAAATTGTCGACGCGGTGCGTTCCGGAAAGGTAACTGACTGGAAGGATGCTCAATACAGTAACCTGAAGAAGATGCAGGATTCTGTGCTTCCCATCCTGAAGTTTCGTCCCAAGGACGAGAATCGCGAGCATGAACTTCAGGCCACCATGCGATTCTTACGCAAGGCGGCTTAATGGATACCGCATGCGTTGTTTTGGGTGGTGGACAACATGCCAAAGTGGTCATCGACACCATGCATGCTGCCGGTCTTTTCGCTCCGATAGCCATCCTCGATTGCAATCGCGAACTGTGGGGTCAATCGCTATTGGGGGTACCGGTCGTTGGGGGCGACGAGCACTTGGTCAAGCTCGTCAAAGAGGGCGTTACCCACTTCGTTGTTGGCATTGGTTCCACCAGCAGCACGGATGCACGGCGGAAGTTGTTCGAATTTGGCATCCAACATGGCTTGAAGCCGCTGATGGTTCGGCATCCTTCTGCGATTTGTTCGGCCGCTGCATCGTTCGAACCTGGGTCACAAGTTTTCGCGGGCGCTATCGTGAACACGTCAGCCCGGATCGAAGGCAATGTGATCATCAACACGGGTGCGATTGTGGAGCACGATTGTATCGTTCGAGCTCATGCCCACATTGCCACCGGTGCCCGGCTGGCGGGAGCCGTTCAAGTGGGACGCGGCGCACACATCGGAATCGGTGCCTCGATACGACAGGGTACCATCATTGGTGATCGAGCAGTCGTCGGAGCGGGAGCCGTCGTGGTTGACGATGTCGCCTCCGATCTCATCGTAGTCGGAGTTCCGGCCCGAGTGTTACGGAGGTTAGCCGCCTGATGATCGATGTACAGCAAATTACCGTACGCGACAATGACTGTTTTCGAGAACTCATAAAGTGTATTGATCGTGGTGAGCAGGGGATTGCCTTGCTCGTGGATGCGGACCAGCGATTCGTCGCTACCGTTACGGACGGCGACGTCCGGCGCGCCATCTTATCCGGCGCCCAACTCGACTCGCTCGTCAGCATCGCCATCGAAGACGAAAATGGCCAACGCAGGAAATCGACCACGGCCCCAGTGGATACATCGCGTGAAGAGCAATTGCGAATTATGCGGGAACGGGAAGTCCGGCACTTGCCCCTGCTGGACGAACATGACATCGTTCGCGAGCTCGCAACGATTGACGAGATCGTCGAATGGGATTCCAGTCACGTACAAGCGGTTATCATGGCTGGTGGATTCGGAAAACGGCTGCGGCCACTCACCGATAATCTGCCGAAACCCATGCTGCGAGTGGGCGGTCGGCCTTTGATGGAACGTACGATCCAGAGTCTAGAACAAGCTGGAATTAAGCGAATCAATATTACGACCCATTTCATGCCGGAAAAAATTACCAACTACTTTGGCTCGGGTAGTCGCCATGGCGTCGAACTCAAGTACGTGTCCGAAGAACAGCCGCTGGGTACAGCGGGCGCGTTACGGTTGCTCGAAGATAGCGAAGATCCACTGTTGGTAATGAATGGCGACATTCTCACTCGAGTCGATTTTCGAGCCTTGATGTCGTTCCACCGCAAGCAGCAGGCGGCACTGACGGTAGGAGCCCGGCAATATGAGGTCGACCTGCCTTACGGCGTAATCGAGGCTCGCGATGGAATCATCCATCGACTTCGCGAGAAACCAAAGTACGGATTCCTCGTAAACGCCGGAGTCTACGTGGTGGAACCTTCTGTGCGACGGTCCATCCCCTTCGGTCGCAAGTACGACATGACCGATCTAATCGACCAATTGTTGAGTGATGGGCAGGTCGTCACGTGTTTCCCCATCGTGGAGTATTGGCTAGATATCGGGCGGCACGAAGACTTTCAAAAGGCCGAACAAGACATGCGTGAATTGCGATGGGCAGCCTGAGTAGCAGGCACGCTCCGTGCGCGGTTACGGCACACGAAGTGCGCCTATTAACAAGCAGAGCCCATCGGTAAAGTCTCGCGCGGGCGTTATGGGGTCGCAGGGGGAGCAGGATCGGGCACCGAGGTTGGCACCGCAATGGCCGTATCGGCGTTTTGTTCCGGTGGAAGATGCATCACCTTGCGGACTAAATCGGCGACCGTGCTCACGTCCACTACCTGGAATACTCGGCGCCGCCAGTTTTCAATCGTACGCACACTAACCCCCAAGCGCGACGCAATGACTTTGTTGGCCGTGCCCGCCACGACGAGGTACAGGACCTGGCGTTGGCCCGTCGTTAGAGACGCGATTCGCTGCCGCGTTTGATCTATCGACGCATCCGCTTGGACATACATTTCGGCAGCGGCCAAATGCCGAGCGGCGCGCTGGCGGACATCCTCGACCGCCGCCGCT
>JANNPR010000345.1:0-4385 GCA_031400345.1 Planctomycetota bacterium
AAGGTACTTATCGCAAAGAGATTCAAGTTGCCGATTCGAACATTACCATCGCTTTGGAAAACCTTCGTAGTTCGCAAAACGGTCTGGACCATTCCCAGAGGATGTTCCGCAAGGGTTACGTAAGCACTCTGGAATTGGAAAGCCAGCAGTTCTCGGTGCAACGCGCCAACCTAGAACTGGACGCGGCCAAGACGACCAAGGATGTCTTGGATCGATTTACCAAACTCAAAATGATGGAAGATTTGCAAAGCAAAGTCGCGACTGCCGAAGCGAAGATGAAATCTGAAAAGGCATCGTTGGCTTTGGAAGAGACCAAATTAAAACGATTGGAAGAGCAGTTGAAGAACTGCCTGATCATCGCTCCCGCGGATGGCATGGTGGTGTTTGCCAATGACGCTGCTGGCGGTCGATTTGGCGGCGGTCAGCAAACTTCGACCATTGAAGAAGGAGCGACCGTTCGCGAGCGTCAGACGCTTCTGCGGTTACCCGACCTGGCTAATATGCAGGTTAAGGTCAACGTCCATGAATCGAAAGTCGAAGTGTTGAAACCTGGCATGCGGGCGCGAGTCCGCATTCTCGAACGCGAACTACAGGGAAATGTGTTTTCCATCGCGAATCAGCCGGAGCCTTCGAGCTGGTTCTCCGCAAGCGTGAAAGAGTACGCCACACTGGTGCGTATCGATGGTCAACCGGATGGACTGAAGCCTGGTATGACGGCTGAGGTCGAAATCCTCGTGGCTCATCTCAAAGACATCATCGCCTTACCTGTTGCAGCCGTGGTAGAGCAGCGCGGTAATGTTTTCTGCTGGGTGCAAAACGGTGAGAAAACGGAGCGGCGACAATTGGTGGTCGGCTTAACGAACGACGAATCCATTGAAATCAAAGATGGCGTGAAAGAAGGAGACGAAGTGATCCGAAATCCGCGGGCCTTCGTTAAAGAGGCTCGGGAAGAATCGGTCGAAAAGGAAAACTACGACGTTGATAAGAAATTTGGCAAAGGCAAAGCGCCGGACAAGGGTGGGGAGTCACCAAAGGGGTCTGAAACCGGTAAAGTTGGCACCCCGGCTGTTGGTAAGTCGGAATCAGCTGATGGTAAGCTCTCGCCTCAGGCTGGAGGCGGTGGTGGACCGGGCGGAGGCCCAGCTCGCGCCGGAAAGGGTGGCAAAGGAAACTTGGATCTCACGCAGTTCGACAAGGACGGTGATGGCAAGATTAGCAAAGAGGAACTACCGGAGCAGATGAGCCGCATGTTTGAATTTATGGACACAAATAAGGACGCCTTTATCGATAAGGCGGAAATGTCCGCAGCTCGGGCTCGAATGCAACAAATGCAAAAGAAAGGTGGCGAGGGCGGCGGACCTCCCGGAAGCGGTGGCCCTCCTGGTGGTGGCGCTCCTAAGTGAATTGCTGACTTCAACACCGAGGCCTTACCTGGGCAGAACCACACCTTTGTCCATTACAACAAATGTTTACTCGTTTTCTTCAGACTTTAAGACTAAGTGTTTTCAGCCTGCTTTTGCACAAGCTCCGGTCGTTCTTAGCCGTATTGGGCATCCTGATCGGAATAACCGCAGTTATCGTATTAGTGGCCTTGGGCGAGGGTGCGAGCGACCAGGTTCAGAAGCAGATTAAGGACTTGGGGGCGGATAACATCATCGTTCGTAGCGTTAAGCCGCCTCAGCAAACTAGCAACTCATCTGGTCGGAGCTTTTTTCTGGAGTATGGTCTGATGCGCTCTGACTACGGGCGGATCGTGTCCAATATTCCAATGGTGGAAAAAGCGGTACCGATGCGAGAAATTCGCCGCGAGGTGCGATTTAACGATCGCACCGCGGAAGTGCGACTCGTCGGTTGCTTACCGGAGTATTTCGAGCTGAACCATCTCACTATGGACCGAGGCCGATTTCTCACCGATAGCGACGGCTCACCGCCACAAAATGTTTGCGTCTTAGCGGCAGACGCCGCTGACAAATTGTTCCGTTACGAAGACCCCATCGGCCGCAGCATCCAGGTGGATCGTGACTTTTATGTGGTTATTGGTCAGACCAAATCACGCGACCCATCGGCTGCCATTGGTGGCAGCCTGGACTCGCAAGATTACAACATGGATGTGTACATTCCCTTGGAAACACTTCGATCGCGCATTGGCGACATGGTGTTCACAAGTCGCTCGGGAAGTCGAGAAGGCGAGGTCGTGCAACTCAGCCAAATCACGATCAAAGTCAAAGATCTTAGTCAGGTAGAAGAGACAGCCGATATCATTCGCACATTGATGGAAAAGTACCATAAGACACTGGATTACGGGGTAGTGGTTCCAAAGGAGCTGTTACGACAAGCCGAATTGATGCGAATGATATTTAACTCGTTGCTGGTAGTCATCGCCGGCATATCTCTGATCGTCGGCGGAATTGGGATCATGAACATCATGTTGGCTACCGTGACCGAAAGGACCCGAGAGATTGGTATCCGGCGTGCCTTAGGTGCGAAGCGTAGCGATATTATCTATCAGTTTCTGTCGGAATCTGTGGTACTGACCGGGATCGGCGGTGCATTAGGAGTTGGATTGGGTTTTCTTTGCAAACCGGGTGTTCGATTCATTCGCGAGATGGCACTGAAGTTTTTTCCGGAAGCAATGTCAGCATTGCCGCCGGCCATTCTCGCGTTGGAACCAATTATTGCAACTTGGTCCATCGTGGCCTCGCTTATTATCTCGATCGGTGTGGGCGTCGTGGCCGGCATGTACCCGGCATTTCGAGCGGCATTTATGGATCCGATTGAAGCACTGCGTCACGAGTAGCTGTCTTTTGTAGTCGGCACACGGGAGTGTGCCTACTACTTCACATGTTTGGCGTCAACACACGTTGCCACGACGATGTCTCCCGTGACGTTTAGGGTCGTACGACACATATCGAGCAGTCGATCGACCCCCAAAATGATCCCAATTCCCTCCCCGGGAACACCGACCGTCTGCAACACCAAAACCACCAAGGGAAGAGACCCTCCTGGCACTCCGGCCGTCCCAATCCCCGCCAGGATCGACATCAACACGACGGTAACTTGCTGCATGAAGGTCAGTTCAACACCGAAGACCTGTGCCAGAAACAGAACGGTAATCCCTTCGTAAAGCGCCGTGCCGTTTTGGTTCGCGGTTGAGCCCACCGTCAGCACGAAGCGGGAAATTTGTGGGCGCACGCCTAGTCGTTCTTCGGTAACTCGCATCGCCGTCGGTAACGTGGCACTGGACGATGATGTGGCAAAAGCGGTTAGAACGGCTTCCGAAATGGAACGGAAGAAAGTCACCGGCGATCTTTTGCTAATGAACCAGATCGCTGCCGAATAAACCACGATCGCTTGGATTAGTAGACCAGTCAAAACAGTGGCGACGTACCAAACTAAGCTCTTCAAAATGTCGAAACCAAACAACGCGGTCAGAGAAAACACTAGGCCCAACACACCAAGCGGGGCGAGCCTCATGGCGAATCCAATGATTACCATTACGGCGTCATAGACCCCTTCCAAAACGGAAATCAATGGTCCTGTACGCTTTGGAGCAGCGGCCACCGCGATGCCAAAAACCAAGGCAAAAAACATCACGGCCAGCATGCCACCGCCGGGTGAACTTCCGTCAACGGCTCCAACCATTTCCTGCAAGGGATTCTTAGGGATGATATCCAGTATCGTGTCGCGAGCCGATTTTGATCGCCGTGCATTTTCCTCAGTTTGTTGAGCCTTGGACTGGAATCGCTCGCTGAGTTCAACGCGTGTCGCTTGCGGTAAGCGGCTGCCGGGTCGAATGGTGTTTGCCAGAGTCAGGCCAATCACTACGGAGCAGCTAGAGAATAACAATGTGTAAAACAATGTTTGAAGACCTAGTCGTCCGAGCTTTCTGAGATCGCCCAGTTCGATCACGGCCAGAGCCAGCGCTGAGAATACAAGGGGCACCACGACCATCATGATTAGTCGTAAGAAAATCTGACCGACAGGTTCGGCAATATTACGCGCCACCCACTCCAGAGTTACGTGCGGTGCGCCGTCGGGCCCCGGCGGCCAAAAAAACCGAGCGGCCATACCGGCTAATGCACCAATCAGCAGGCCTGTCAAAATCTGCCAATGCAAGGCGATGTGATGTCGCTTGGCTGGAGCGGAATCGGCGATGCTACCCTGTTCAGCTTCAGACATGTTTGATGTCACTCCGATGCGGGATGTAAGTAGACTCGCAGAGGAATTATGCGGCACACCAACCCGAAGTGTAAGCGAGGGTCCGGGATAATTTCGGTCGAGTGGCACGCTTCTGTTGTAGTAGGCACACTCCGTGTGCCTTAACGGCACACGGTGTGTGCCTACTACAACGCGAGGAACGAGCGTTCGAAGGGCGTGTGGAATCG
>JANNPR010000346.1:0-2014 GCA_031400345.1 Planctomycetota bacterium
CTACGGTTTAGGCGAACAATCCGCAAGACGCGCCACGCCTTGAGCGCTCGCGAACCAACCGCTCCACCGCGCAAGTCCCTTTTTTGCGTCGGCGACATTAAACAGGCGATCTATGGCTGGCGCGGAGGATCGTCCGAGATCTTCGATGTCGTCGAAAGTGAAGTCAGCGGCATTCTGCAAACCCAGTTGACAATGAGCTATCGTAGTTCTCAACCCGTGATTGACACGGTAAATCGTATCTTCACATCGCTTTCCAAACATCCGAATTTGGAAGATTACGCCAGCACGATCGGTACTTGGCAGGCGGCTTTTCCTAAGCATTCGACGGCTAAGTCGCAGCTGCCAGGCTACGCCTGTTTGATGACGGCGCCGACGTGTGCCGAGGGCGATAAACAGCAAGATGAAACGATTCGTTGTGCCGCCGCACATGTGGCTGAATTGGTGCGACAAGCTCCAGGCCGAAGCATCGCCGTGCTGACACGGAAGAACTCCACGATCGCTAAGTTAATCTACGAGCTTCGCGAACTAGGCGTGGCAGCGAGCGAGGAGGGTGGCAATCCTCTCACGGACTCGGCGGCGGTCCTACTCATCCTGTCGATTCTTAGGTTGGCGGATCACCCCGGCGACACAGTCGCCCGTTATCACGTGTCCCGTTCGCCTGTCGCCGCGACACTGGGGCTAAGTGAACATCACGCCGACCAATCCGCGCAAAAACTGGCGCGACGCATTCGTAGCCAATTGATCGCGGAAGGTTACGGACCCACGGTCAGCGCACTGGCCCGCCACCTGTCCCCGCACGCATCTTTGCGAGACCGTGATCGTCTCATGCAGCTTGTCGAACTGGCATATCGCCATCAGCAACGAGCTACGCTCCGAGCTGACGATTTTATTCATTTCGTCGAACAAGTGCCCGTCCCGGATCCCTCCCCCGCGGACGTTCGCGTGACAACGATCCATAAAGCGAAAGGACTTCAATTCGACGTTGTCGTACTTCCGGAACTTGATTTCGAATTGGTCGGTGAAGAGCCGGCGGTTGTGGTGGGTCGACCACATGCTACGGCGTCTATCGACCGGGTTTGTCGTTACCGCAACAAGAAGATTCAAGCGATCTTGCCCCATGCGGTGCGTGAGTTGTTCGACAGGCAATCGCATCGAGCCGCAACGGAGATGCTTTGCGTTCTGTACGTGGCCGTGACGCGCGCCATTTACGCAACGATCTTGATCGTTTGTCCGTCCTCGTCGAAGGAAAAAAGGCTACCCAAGACTGTCTCCGGCCTGCTGCGGGCTGCGCTCACGGAAGGTGAGCCGCTCGCGGAACGAACGATTGCATATGCGTGCGGTGATCCCGATTGGGCCTCACAACTTAAGCAAGTCGCAGGAAACAATCTCCCGGTGCGTACCTCGGGTCCGCCAGATCACGGACTAGAAGTCCGGCCCACCGGGAGTCCCGTTCGATTCGCTGCTCCGCTCAGCATCGCGAATACGCTCCAGCGAACCAGTCCGTCGCGATTAGAAGGAGGCGCTCGCCTCAACGCGGCGCAAATCTTGCGATTGGATGATTCGCAAGCCCTAGGTCGCGGCACGGTCGTACATGCCTGGTTCGAACAACTAGACTGGCTCGACGGTGGCATCCCCGACGCCGCCGAACTGACTCGAATCGCGATGTCGTTCAACTTCCAAAATCTCGCGATCGAGCATCTCATTCGTGACTTTCATGCGATGTTAGATCGACCACAGATCACGAAACTGTTGAGCCGATCCTACTACGACGCGCGGATCAACCCAGATTGGGGCAACCTCCTCGAAGGCTGGTCGCATGACTCCCTGCGGTTCGAAGTCCGTAAAGAGCAGCGGATTCTTACCCGCCATCAAGGAGACCTGCTCACAGGGGCCATGGATCGACTCGTTCTCATTTTCGCGGGGGACCAACTGCTGGCCGCTGACGTGATAGATTTTAAGACCGACTCCGTATCTTCGTCAGACTCAGTGCAACTTCAGGCTCGAGCCGACTTCT
>JANNPR010000405.1:0-2513 GCA_031400345.1 Planctomycetota bacterium
TGACCATGCAAGGTAAAAAATGAAAAGTGGTGTTGGGTCAGTGCGTCCTCAAAATCACTTTGCATATTTCATTTGGCACTTTTCATTTTGCATTTCCGACTCCTGATTTTGCCATGATCCGTTTCATTCACTCGAATCTCAATCCTGGAATCTCTCTAATTTTACTGACGCGACCATGTCGATGTAGTCCCCCGCCGCGCCGCTGAACATTCCCGAAATTGGCATAACACCTCGCGGATGATGACTGACGCCGACCGCGATGTGCTTGACGGAAGCCGGCTCGCCCAGGGTCGGGTCGAAGCCGCGCCAGCCGAGAACCGGCAGATAGACTTCGGTCCAGGCGTGCATTGCGGCCCGCCCCGCTTCGGCTGCGGGACAATCGAGGTAGCCACTCGCAAAACGGGCTGACAGGCCCAACGCTCGCGCCGCGTCCATCATCAATGTGGCGACGTCGCGGCAAGATCCACTGCCCAATTTCAATGTTTGGGTGGGCGACTGCACGCCCTTGACGTTCCGGCGCTGGTATTTGATCTGGACGGTGATGAGCGTGCATAGCTTCATCAACATGGCTTCGGCGTCGCCCGATCCCGTGATTTCCGGGAAGTTTTGCAACCACAAGCGAACATCGGTGAGGTCATCGGGGTACGAGACTTGCTGGTACGCCGCGGCAATAGGCGCCTCCAGCGAATCGTAGTCAACGGGCAAAGGGATGCGCCGCAAATCGCTAGGGTCTCGACGAGGAAACGGCATGGAGCGCTGCACAATCACAGTGCTGCGGACCTCGAGTCGCGCTGCTTCCTCGATAAAACCAACGATTGCCACGGAGTTGTTGTACACATCGCGGGCCCACTCCAGCTGATGTGCGGGGGTGATGTCGAGCGTCATGCTCTCGACCCGCAGGTCGTGCCCCTCGCGTGGACGCAAAACCAGTCGATGCTGGCCGAAGGCCACCGGCCGGCGGTAGGTGTAAACCGTGCCGTGTTCAATTCGTAGTCGTGACATTACTTGCTTCCAGCGATATCCCCTTGCGGCTCAATTGTTTTCGCTGCAGCGGCGTGAATTTCTGGCCTCGAGCCAACTGACAGTCGACCTTCACGGCGGTGGATTGGACTCGCCCGAAGATGCTGGCCACGGCGGCGTCCGCGGCATCGCGACCGGTTCCGATCCGCACCAAGCCATTCAAAGGCGCCAGCCGGGTGGCATCAAACACGAGCCACCGCCCGCCGATGTAACTTTCGAAACAAGCGTGAAAATCCGGCGGGTCAAGCTGGTAGGCATATCCGGAAAAGTAGCGCGAAGGAATAGTGAGCGCGCGACACAGGGCGATTCCAAGGTGCGCGAAATCTCGACAAACACCCGTCCTCTGAGTCACTGTGTCATAGGCCGACGTTTCAGAATTCGTGCTGCCGCGAACGTACTCGACATTTGCGTGAATCCAATCGACGACGGCGATCACTTTCTCGTACGGATTCGAAATTTGTCCGAACAGATGCCACGCCAGCCGGCCAAGCCTGTCCGATTGGCAATAGCGACTCGGAAAAAGAAAGGGAATGGCTTTGCGGTCCATTTCGGCGACCGGTGTTGCGTCGATCCGGCCCGCCGGCACCACTTCAAAAGCGCATTCGACAGTCGCCGCGTAGTCGATCACCAGCTGCTTCTTTCGCCCCGTTTCCAATCGGACGAATCGGCTCCCGCCATTCTCCAAAACAAACTCTTCCACCTTGACGTAGGGCTCGACGGAAAATCGCTCGTCGAGAATCGTCTGCCCGGAATTTCTCTGAGCGTGAACATTAAAAATCAGCGTCGAAGGAAATGTCACCGTGTATTCTAAATGGCCCGAGACCTGAAAACGCATTAGATATGACTCGTACTTCTGTGGAGTTGTTACTATTTTCGATTCGAGAATAGATCGCAGCCGCGCCCAGAGTATATCGTTTCAGTATTCTCAATGTCACCGCTCGCATCCAGGCAGGCGATTCTCGTCGTCACACAGACTCACCATGTCCGCAGTCCGCCGTGGAAGCTAGAATGAGCGTCCGTCGAGCGTGCGCGAACCAATCCGAATTGGAAGTTTGTGAAAGGTGCGAATGTATGGATGAACCAGAGGTCCGTTCGGATATTTCCATCGTCGCACCGTCCGACATGCCCACACTCGAGTATTCGACGAACGAACATTTACTCGCTGTGCGAAGTTATGGTCTAACCGACCGGGGACAGGTTCGTGACAGCAACCAGGACCAATTCTTAATTGCAACATTGGTCAAGGCATTGCAAGTAGAGTGTACGAGTCTGCCGCAGCCCAAGCTCCAACACGGCAGCGACCGCGGCCACTTGTTCATCGTGGCGGATGGCATGGGAGGCCACGCCGGGGGCGAACAGGCCAGTTATTTGGCCATCGACTCGGTGGAAACGTTCATCCTTGAGAGTTTTAAGTGGTTCGCTCACCTCAAAGGCCGCGAAGAAGATGATGTGTTGGCCGACTTCCAGAGTGCGCTCGCAGTAGCTAACGCGCG
>JANNPR010000414.1:0-3253 GCA_031400345.1 Planctomycetota bacterium
GCTCCTTTTAATCGGCATCGCTGCCGTTACGATAGAGCAGTTCGTCCACTTAAGCCGGCCCGATTTCGTGTCTAAAAAAGCGCGGCCACCTCTCATAGACGTCTTCTCGGATAGTACTATTGCAAGAATCAGTGAATGCACTGTAAAAGAAGGGTAGAAATCAGCGCAGAAACCTCTAACGGCAGAAGCAGGAATAATATTTCTAAGCTTTTAGCCGACGGTTCGTGTATTCAACATTTCACGCTCGCGGACTAGACCGAAAACACGCGAAAAGTCATAAAATCCGAACGCGCGGGTTTTCACTTGAGTGGCGCGTCCGCCGGAGGAATGACACCTATGCAAGCATTAAAAATTGTCGTGATTTTGGTCTCGCTTTCGGTCCTGCTCGTATTTGCTGGAAATGCCGATGCGCAAGCCGTCTATCCGTCGAGGCCGATCAGGATGGTCGTGCCGTTTCCAGCCGGCGGCGTCGCCGATCTCTTGGCGAGGGTAGTCGGCGAGAAGCTGAACCGGAGTCTGGGTCAACAAGTCATCATCGATAACCGTCCCGGCGCCGGCACCAACATCGGATCGGAACTAGTCGCCAAGAGTGCTGCCGATGGCTACACGCTGTTGATGGCAAGCAGCTCGAATGTCATCAACGTTTCGCTCTATGGCAAGCTCAGCTACGATCCGTTGAAAGACTTCGCTCCTGTATCGATCGTGGCCAATGTTCCCATGATGCTCGTCGTGCACCCGTCCCTGCCCGTGAAATCAGTGCGGGAGTTCATCGTGCTGGCCAAACGCCAACACCTCACTTATGCATCGGCCGGCAACGGCAGTCCGGGCCATATGGCTGCGGAACTTTTTAAACACATGGCGAAAGTTCCGCTCCTGCACGTTCCTTACAAAGGAGCGCCGCCGGCAACGACCGACTTGATCTCCGGGCAGATACCCGTGATGTTTACCAATCTGAGCGTCGTCTTGTCGCACATCCAGACCGGCCGTTTACGAGCGTTAGCGTACGGCGGACTTAAACGCTCGCCCGCACTGCCCGATTTGCCCACGATCGCCGAAGCCGGAGTGCCTGCCTACGATTCGACAGTATGGTGGGGCGTTGTCGCTCCGGCCGGAACGCCGAAAGACATCATTGACAGACTGAGCAGCGAAATCAACAAGATTCTGAAGTTGGACGATGTGCAACAGCGGCTGATAGCAAACGGCACCGAACCGTTCGGCACTTCACCTGAGGAGATGGCGGCGATCATGAAAAGGGATTTGGAAAAGTGGACGAAGATCGTCGTTGCGTCGGGCGCGAAGGTCGAATGAACCCCTAACCCAGGTTTGGCAGAGGAGAGTTATATGAGCGAGCAAGCTTCGGGACGAGCGCCCAATATCCTGCTGATCCAGGCCGATCAGCTTGCGGCTCACGCCCTTCCTGTCTATGGTCACCAGTTAGTGCAGGCACCCAACATTTCACGCCTGGCGGCCAGGAGCGTCGTCTTCGACGCCGCCTATTGCAATTCCCCGATCTGCGCGTCGTCGCGCTATTCGATGCTCTCTGGAAGATTCCCGACCAGCATCGACGCGTTCGACAACGGCGCTGAATTCTATGCGTCGATTCCCACGCTGCCGCATTACCTCTGCACGCTGGGGTACAGCACGATTTTGTGCGGCAAAATGCACTTCGTCGGGCCGGACCAACTGCACGGTTATGAAGAGCGCCTGGTCACAGACATCTACCCTTCCGACTTTTCGTGGACCCCCGATTGGGCGATTGGGCCGACCAGCGTCCCCAGCGGTATCAGTGTGGGCGTGATACTCGAGTCAGGACCGTGCGAGCGCAGCCTGCAGATCGACTACGACGATGAAGTTGAATTCCATGCGATTCAAAAGCTGTACGACCTGGCCCGGCGCCCCGAGCCGAAACCGTTCTTTCTCACTGCGTCTTTCACGCACCCGCACTCGCCGTTCACCGCGCCGCGCGAATTCTGGGACCTGTACCGGCATGAAGACATCGACCTGCCATCAGTGCCTCCGCTCGCCGTTGATGAGCTCGACACTCACAGCCGCTGGCTTTATTACTCACACGGGCGTGATCGCTACAACGTCACGGACGCACATGTCCGCAACGCGCGACATGCGTACTACGCGATGGTGAGCTATATCGACGCTAAGGTAGGCCGCATTCTGACGACGCTCGAAAAGACCGGGCTTGCCGACAATACCATTGTCATCTTCACGGCCGACCATGGGGAAATGCTGGGTGAACGGGGTATGTGGTTCAAACAGTGCTTCTACGAATGGTCGGTGCGCGTTCCGTTTCTCATCGCCGATCCTCGCCGGACCGGATCGAGGCGCGAACGTAAACCCGTCTCTCTGCTCGATCTCGCGCCGACGGTGCTGGATCTCGCCAGCAATCATCAGCCGCCGCAACCGGTGGATCCATTCGACGGTCGCAGCATGACGAAGCTCCTGCGGGGAGAAGACGACACCTGGTATGAGACGGTGATCACCGAATACACCGATATGGGCGTTTCGGCGCCCTGTCGCATGATCCGCCGCGGCGATTTCAAATATATGTACACGCACGGCCATCCCCCTCAGCTCTTCAGACTCACCGAGGATCCGCAGGAGCTTCACAATTTAGGCGGCAAGTCCGAGTACGCCGAAGTCGAGGAAAACCTGCGCAATGAGTTAATGCGCGGTTGGGATCCGGCGGAAGTTCACAAGCGGGTGCTCGCCAGTCAACGCCGCCGAATGCTCATCCGCCAGGCGGCGGAGCAGTCGGGGAAATTCCCGAATTGGGCGTACGAAGCGCGCAAAGGCGACGATCAGCGATTCGTACGTACCGGCGGCACCAAGTCGGGTGTCGCAGGGGCGAAACGGCTCGCGCGTTTTCCCTTTGTCGAGCCGCCCGGAGAGTAAGTTCGTTTGTCACGCGCCAGTAACCATTCCATGGGGCGCGGAGCGATAGCGACATCGACATTCTGGTCGCATTCGATGGGCTGCGCCGCCCTTCCGTGTATGGCCGTATGAGCAAAGCTTACGCTACCCATTCACGAATGCTTGCATCGTCATCGCACGATCCGGAAACGCTTTGAGCACGGCTTTGTCCGCGGTTACGAGAGGAACGGACAAGGAGGCGGCAAGCACGACGAACTCGCAGTCGTACGCGGAAAGGCGCGTGGAGGCGGCGAGCTCGAAAACCTTGTCGCTTGGCACGAGGTGCTCGCAGCCCGTGAAGGTTTCCTCTGCAACGGCCATGATGCGC
>JANNPR010000415.1:0-4919 GCA_031400345.1 Planctomycetota bacterium
TTCTGACTCGCAGAAATTGCGAAGGCCAGGATCAGCCCCACTTTCGAAACGACAGAAGCTGCGCACAAAAACCCAACGGCCAAACGTCGTGTCAATAGCAAGTTTTCGAGAGCCCACACTCCGTGTGCCGTGACGGCACACCGAGTGTGCCTACTACAACGACTCCATTGCTACCGAAACTTCATCGACGATCCGTTCCAAGCTGCCAGGCTCGACCACGGCGATAGATTCTTGATAAATGTTGGTGCCGTAGACCTCTTGAGTGGGCAAGTAGGACGGGCCCCAACCCCCGGCTAAGGCCATGACAACGATCGCACGATGAGGATGGCGGGCGCGAAGCGCACGTTGAATTAAGTTGTACGGCTCTCCCGGTAGTCCTATCCAGATGGCATCGCCGAGTCGCCAAAGCGATACCTCGTACGGATAATTCGTGCCCCCGGGCAATAACTTCAGACGGTATAACAGCCGCGTTTTTCGTTCCACCATGGCGCGGCAGTCCCGTGCCGTCGGAGCATCGCCTGTGGCGACGGCTGTGGCTTCTTTTTCGGACCAATCATCGTGCTCGGTTTGAGCTTGCCCGAGACTGGGGAGTCCTTCACGGTATGGCAATTGGATGCGTGGCCGATATATGTTCCATACAGCCTTTTGCTGGGCTGACTCCGCTGACAAAGGAGCATGGCGCCAAGTGCCAAGGGTGGCACCGGATACGACGGGCCCTGCATATTCAAATTGAGTGTCGCGAGGAGGAAGTGCTGTCAAAGCTGACAGCGCAGCGAAACCCAGTTGGCGGCCATTGCGATCCGCTACGGACGTGTCGCCTACGTAACCGTCACGCGGCCCCAATTCGCCGGACGCCCCTTGCAGGAAAACGCACGGAGCCCGCGTCTGCTCTTCCACCAGTTCTCGCATGGCGCCTGGGTAGTCTGGACTGATCAGCTGATTCTCCCAGGCAAGAGTCGTGGGATGGCAGGCGTAATTGACGAGGGTCGCCAAAACCCGTCCATCGTGGCTATTCACTCGAGCTACTAAGACAGTATCGTCGGCAGGGGCGCCGGGATTAAAGCCGCATACAAACTGCTTGCTCTGATCATCCCAATAATCTCGGTGGGCCGCCAAATTGCATCGCCCCGTTCCGTATGTGATCGTGGCAGTTTGCAAACCTTCGACGGCCTGTTGCACAACATCAGCGACGCGACGGTACAGGGTTTCCAAGTAGGCGGGAATCAGTTCGCCGCCCGGCAAGGAAACTCGATCCAGCCCGATCAGTCCGGCCGCGTGAGTATGTGAAAACACGACCAGGAGTCGATTTGATGCCACGTCGGTTTGCGATGAGACGGCTGATAACAGCGCGTCCATTTCCGCTTTCCCAAACAGACAGTGATCCAAAGCGATCAGCACTTGAGTCGTGTCTGGGTCAGTTCCTTTCAATGGTGCCAGTGCAATCGCCGTCGCCAATAACGGGCGATGAACGCCGATTGCCCGGTCGTGCGTCGCCGCACCCCACATGCGATGGTAGATGCCTGGTGGCGGCGTGATATCCACACGAGCGATCCCAAACAGACAACTACTCTGCAAAACCGGAACACACTTAATGCTTGTCATGAAATCGCTCTCGCTATTTGGGCGGCGCATCCTGGCTGCGTGACCAAGACTGGTCGAATACAGTGCCGTTAGGATTCAAACACAGCCAGCACGCCGCTGCCACGACATACAAACCGCCAAACATTAACAGAATGTGATCCCAGTTCCCCGTCCATTTGAGCATTGCCGGTACCACCATCGGAAATAGCATGGCCCCGACGTTGCCACTCATATTCATTACTGAGAACACCATGGGTACATGTCGGCCCCCCATGTCGATCGTGATGATGTAGGCGCATGGAGAACCGACGGCGAAGAAGAACGTTCCAACGCTGATCACAGCCACGGCCCCTAGCGCGTCTTCGATACCGTAGGCTATAAAAATGAGCGTCGAGCAAATCAGTAATGACACGACGGCGACACCTTGTCGAGCCAAACGTCGGCTACCGGTCCGCGTCAAAACCCAATCCGAAGCGGCACCGCCCACCAACCCACCCACCACCACCGCTAGTAGTGGCAAGCTCGTAAGGATACCTGCTCCCTTCATGCTCACTTCACGGGTCTCTTGCAGGTAGGTCGCAAACCAACTCCCGAAAAACATATGACCTGCTGCACGAAAGAATTGCTGCGCGCAAATCCAAAACATCGCCGGGCTAAGCAACATGGCTAACCACGGAGTCGGCTCGTGCGCACGCACTACGGACTCCGGCTGCGTGGCACCAGAATCGGATACCAACGGCGGGTTTGTTTTGTTGCTGTGAAGTAAGTCCGATGGCGCGTCCCGAAACCATACGTAAAACAGCATTGCCCAAAGGATCCCCACTATGGCGTAGATCGCCATTGTTTCGCGCCATCCGATGTGCACTGCCAGAACGCCTGTCAAAGCAGCTCCCATGGCGCCACCCGCGGCCATGAAACTCGCAAGAGCTCCATTGGCAAATCCATGCTCCGTTTTGGGGAACCACTTCGCGATGCTCGTGGTACATCCTGCAAAGAGACCCGCTTGAGCGGTTCCATTGGCGAGTCGAGATAAAACGAGTAAAGGCAAACCGAATGCAAAGCTTGTCAAGGCAGTGGCGGCCGACCAACACATCGCAAAAAAGGGAAGAGATCGCCGCGAACCGAAACGCTGTGTGATCCATCCGCCTGGAATCATCAGCAGCGCGTACGAGAAAAAAAAACTGCTGATTGCGAATCCCATCTCAGATTCGGACAAGTCCAATTCCGTCCGCACCTGCTTTTCAACAACCGCTAAACTGTTTCGCGAGATGTAGGAAACCGTAGCGGCCAGGCACAGCCCCAATAGCACGGCATAACGCGCAACAAAGGTCGCGGTCGGGGGTAACCTCGGTTTGGATTCGCTCATTGGGACCGATTGTAGACGTGGCGGCTGTGCGAGTCACCTATTTGAATTCACTGAGTTTGTCGCATACTAACCCGAAGCGCCAGCGAGGAATTACGGTTTGGCGCATACTAACCCGAAGCGCCAGCGAGGAATTACGGTTTTTACCTCGCTGGCGCTTCGGGTTAGTAAGTCCAAATAACCTCTCGAAGGCTGGTCACTTTAGCTACACTACAAATTGTCTGGTAATACGAAGTTCTAATGGGGGACACGACCGTGTCGGAGGCGAACGTAGTCTGGCATCAGCATTCAGTTTCGCGCGACGACCGCGAGCGACTAAACGGCCATCGCGGTTGCGTCGTTTGGTTTACGGGACTCAGCGGGAGTGGCAAGAGCACCATTGCCAATGTTGTTGATCGGCGATTATATGAACGAGGCGTGCACTCATGTTTGTTAGACGGGGACAACATCCGGCATGGTCTCAATGCAAGTTCTACAATTCTCGCACCGATGCACGGCGACGCGTTCGCTCAACGTTTCGGACTTGGGTTTGGATCACAGGATCGCGAAGAGAATATCCGGAGAATCGGCGCGGTAGCGCAGCTTTTTTCCGCGGCAGGACTCGTTACGCTTACAGCGTTTGTCAGTCCCTACCGGCGAGACCGCGATGCCGTACGACAACAAGTAACTCGCGAGGGTCGGGCGAACGATTTCGTGGAAATCTACGTCAACGCTCCATTAAATATCTGTGAAAGCCGTGATCCAAAGGGACTATATAAAAAAGCGCGCGCCGGAGAAATTAAAGGATTTACCGGCATCGACGATCCCTACGAGCCACCATCAACACCCGAACTTATGCTCGACGCGGCAGGCCATTCGCCCGAGCAACTAGCAGATACCGTTCTGGAGTTTCTTGAGAAGGGCGGGCAAATTGCTAAGAAGAGTCGGCAGTCGGCAGTCGGCAGTCGGCAGTAAAGAAGTGTGGGTAGGTGACAGCGTGCCACTGGCCGCCGCCGGAGTTGACTTGGATTACATGTGATGGCTCATTCGGCGGCAAGCCAGTGCTCTCAACGGTCGGACAACGTAAGGCGTCTGACGCCAATAGCTTTTGTGGAACGATTCGAATCGTTTTAGGCCTACATTGTTCAGCACTGGCTTGCCGCAGAAATCATTTTTGCTGAACATCAGAGCCAACTGCTGCGGCCGCCAGTGGCACACTCGTGGTCCATATTTGCAAAGGGCGACTGACCCACGATTATGGACTTAGTTCGGAATCCTACGCCACGGCCGATTGCCGACTCTTATAGTCAATTCGAGTGATGCTGGTGCTAGCATGCGAGCTGCGAAGTTGACGATTCACCTTGACAGTATTTCGACCACCAATACAGTAAGGCCTATTGGAAAAGTTCAGGGCGACGGATCAGGAGTCACAAGCCGTTGCCTCATGTTACTTACTGGTCAGCTGTAGGCTTAATGGTGCACCTGCAAGCTGCCTGGACATGGAAGGGTGCAGAAACAAATGACTCACGTGTTGGCATTCGATCTGGTGGAAAGAGCTCAGTATGCACTCACAAATAGTCCCATCTACGGACTACGTGATTTGCGTGTGGAACAAGATGGCGACTTGCTGCTAATTTCAGGACGCGTAAATTCGTATTATCTGAAGCAACTCGCCCAGGAAGCTGTCCGAGCGGTCGTCGATGGTATGCAACTATCTAATACGATCGATGTCTGTTGACACATTGGTGTCTAACTAGGCTTTAGCTCCGGCGTAATAGGGATTCCGGCCAGCAGCGTGGTCCGTGGTGTCCAGGATCGCGCCCACTCCTGGAATAGCGTTCCGGATGGCGACTTCAACTCCTTGCTTAAGTGTCTGATTCGCCGAAGAACAGCCTTGGCAACCGCCTCCCATTTGAATGAAGACGTCGTTATTGCGAACTTCGACCAGTCGCACGACACCTCCATGGGACGCTACTGCCGGATTGATGTCATTATC
>JANNPR010000987.1:0-2055 GCA_031400345.1 Planctomycetota bacterium
TCATTCTGAAACGAGTCGGCCACTGAGAAACATATTCGCCTGTGTATGCAAGGCCGTTGCCCATTCCGTAATAGGTTCCTTTTTCATTCCAGCTGGCCGCTTTGTGGGAGGTGATTTTAGCCAAACCTCCATGTGCAGCCACGGCACGATCAATTACTTGCCGCGCCGCGGCATCGTCAGATCGGGACTCAGACGCATTCAGCAATAGGACCGCCGCCAGAAGAGAACGTAAGCTTAAGGCTCTCATCTTGTTGACTCTCTTGAAGCCGCAAGTGGTAAAACAGCATGGAAATCTAGGATGAGCGTATCACGTCAACAGCGTTCCGAGAAGGCGCAAGTTGTAAGTAGCGAATCGATCTTGGCTCCTAATATCCCCGTACTCGTGCTCGTACTCGTACTCGTGTACGAAAACAAATACGAGTACCAATACCAATACGAGTACGAGTACGAGTACGAGCACCGCTTCGCTGAGTACGACTACGAGGCTGTCCCACCTACATCTGTTTGCCCAGCGCTTCAAGAATTCGTCGGCACTTGGTCATCGTCTCGCCGAATAGCTTGAAATTCATAGATTGATATCCGTCGCTGAGGGCATGTTCCGGGTCTGGATGAACTTCCACAATTAACCCATCGGCACCGGCCGCCAGCGAAGCTGCACAGAGGTCGGGGACGAGGTAGGTGTGTCCGGTACCGTGGCTCGGATCGATGACGACGGGTAAATGGGTCTTGCGATGCAAATAGGGGATCGTGGCTAAGGGGAGTGTAAATCGCGTGTGCGACTCGAACGTGCGAATTCCTCGTTCACAGAGGATCACGTTGGGGTTGCCCTCGTTGAGGATGTACTCGGCGGCAAGCAACAATTCTTCCATCGTGGCGCAAGGTCCGCGTTTCAATAACACGGGCCGACTGACCCGCCCGACGGCTTCCAGCAATCGATAGTTTTGCATGTTACGAGCGCCGATCTGTAACACGTCGGCATAAGTGGCCACCAATTCGACATCATCCGTCGATACCACCTCGGTGACGATTGCAAGACCAGTCTCCTGACGGGCGAGTGCCAGGAGTTTTAGACCTTCTTCTTTAAGTCCTTGAAAACTGTAGGGACTGGTGCGCGGCTTGAAGGCGCCACCCCGCAACCCGCTGGCCCCTGCGGCTTTGACCGCCCGCGCGGTGGCGAGAATTTGATCCTCGTTTTCGACCGAGCATGGTCCAGCAATCACACCCACTGCACCAGCACCGATTCGTAAACTGCCGGCGACGACCTGAGTCGATTCTGGTTTGAGTTCACGGCTGGCAACTTTGTACGGTGCCAGGATCGGCACGACCTCGGCGACACCGGGACCACTCTCGAGCGACTCTTTCATGTGCTCGCGCTTTTCACCGATCGCAGCAATGACAGTTCGTTCGGTGCCCACGATGACGTGCGCCTTCAGCCCAAGCAACTCCACCCGCTCCACCATGTGGTCCACCTGCGCTTTGTTTGCGCCTTTTTGCATGACAACAATCATGGAAAATATCTCCTGGTTAACTTGGTATTTGTGAAGTCTGGCAATCATTTCGAAGTGCACTATCAAACCGGACGATCAAAAAAAAAGCCCTTAGGAACACTTGGGTCCTCAGGGCTTTGGAATTACTTGAGACGCGGTCGAATCAAGAACCTCCTCCGGCCCCTGGCACCCGAGGGCTAAAGCAAAACCAAAATCGGCTGGAGCGGAGGTATGGCATGGCCACATTATGTTTGTATGACAATAAATTGCAAGCCTTGGGCGGCGCGCAAGAGGTCGCGGCGGGGGCCTAAACGTAATCGGCAGTCGCTACTGCCACGCCCTACCGATAGTCATCGCGAATCGGATGAAAAACGTCCAAAGCGCGAACCTTTGCGGGACCTGCAATAGCGCTATGGATCACCCCCCCCGGGATCCGCCACATTTGTCCGGGATGAACGATATGTGTCTCGCCACCGATGATAAATGTCAATTCGCCTTCCAACAGCAACCCCATCTGTTCGTGCGGATGACTATGTGGTCGGACCTCGGCGTGCGGAGCAAATTCCAC
>JANNPR010000994.1:0-2302 GCA_031400345.1 Planctomycetota bacterium
TTGGAATTTGAAATCAAAATTCCGAGTTGGTGAAACGAATGCGTTTCCGTCTCCGCTTCTCGAAGTCCGGGACAACGGGGAAGTACTAGACGAGCAAGGCAATAAGAAGGGACAATTGCGAGCCCATGGCGACTCGGCTGTCATGCAGTCAGGGGAACGGTTCGAGCGGTATACCTTCACTGTAAATTGTTTATTCATCGAACACTATTTCTCGAAGGCAGACTACGACCGGAACGTGGTCGATCAGATCGCGGCGGGAGAATTGGCTGCGAAGAAATAGGCTACGCCGCATGGACAACAACCCCTACTCGCCACCACGATCAGCGACGCGTTCCACAAAGTCAGCCGATGAATCGAGACTCGGGCCGGGATTCTTAGCGTCGTTCATCCTCGCTTTTTTGCTCGCGCTGTTTCTTCCAGTTTTTCCGATGACCTTGGTAATCGCAATAATTGGCTCCTTGTGGGCTGTTGGCGGTATCGCCCTGTCGTTCACAACTGTCCGGGGATATGGATGGTTCGGCGTAATCCTTTTGGGAGCATTCTACGTCTTTTTAGCCTATAACGCCTGGAGCATGTTGTCTATCAAGCAACAGCGACCAGTAAGACGCTTGCAAATTCCTACTGCCCAATCAAGCGCTGATTCGAACTCAAGGATGTCTGGGCACCCTTTTGGTCAGGTCCATGTGGACATTAACCCGAACTAAGCTCCCTTTCCTCCCTGGCAATCGCGCACACATTCGCGCTCGGCCGCGCAATCAGCCGATTCGCAAGCAGGCGTGTCAACACAGGACTCTGTTTCGGAATCCGCAGCAGACAGATTTCCGATTTGGTGGCATCTGCGGTCGCCAGGAGTTTCAAGAGGCGAGGTCGTCGGGCAACAGTTCAATCATAGTCCCGGCAGGTGCCCTCCTAGAAGTGTCGTAAATCTTCCGCATTCGGCGTTGTAACGTGCCGAAACAACGCACCAGTTGTCCAGCCGGCGCAATACACGCAAATGAGAAGCAGCACGAAGAAAATCGCACGAATACTAAATTGAAAACGAGGCACGGGAGGAGTAGTCATCGAGTTTGGTACTTGATCCCCACATGCCTGTTCGTACTTGTTGAGAATAGCCATCCACATCGGAATAACTCGGCAGTGAGCGCCCCACTCATAGAATTTGAAACAAAGGATAATCATGGTTCCGGTGATGAACCCAACGATTGCCGCTTCGGCAAAATACCCGATGATGAGAAACCCGACGGAGGCGCTCAGGTAAGTCAGGTCGTAGACTACGTGATCGTATTTTCCTTGAGCTTTTAACCGCTTAATGAGTATCTTTTCGTCCGAGGAAAACGTGGGCATAACCATAACTTTGGCCGTTGAAAACTGATTGAAGAACAAGTTCTTTAAAGCTCAGTCCGGTTCGTCCAGCAATCCCTCGGTGGACGGATTGAAGTCAAAGCCCCTCCCCGATGCGAGGCCGTTCGCCGAGTCCGTTCCGCGGCTGCGTATCGAGTGATTGCTGGGAGCAATATACAATTCGAACATGGCTCAAGAACAAGGCAAAGCGAAGCGATGGCGGATAAGTCTCAGTGGGATTTTCTGGCTAATTGGCTACATCTGTTTTGGTTTAGGGCTCCTGCAAATAAGTAACGTCACGGGAGGGGTCCCAGCGGTACCTCTGATTCTCGGTAGTATGGGTGCATTTCTAACTCGGATTTCAGCCGGCAAGACCAAGGTTAGTGCAAGACAATTCCTTATAGACCTTTTCGTACTCACCGTTGTTTGGAGCACACTAACTGCACTAATGATTCCGGCTGTCAGGTCCTAAGCCGATCTAGCTTTACCATCACTCGTCTCTCGGAACACCGCCCCTCCCGGTGCCACAATCGCAATCCTAACACGTCTACCGTTACGGGCTACGAACCGAACGGTTATCTGGATACCGCCGATCTCGACTGTCCGGGATGAGCCTTCGTGATACCAGTCAATGCATTGACAGGTCTGCGACGACTTTTGATCTTGCGCGACCTCAAATGTCGTGGAAACTCCTTTGTCCATACCAAATATCCTTCTCTATGTGCGCACAGCGGCTTTCCCCCGCGATAATCCCTTGGGATTTACTCGTTGAACTAACGTCCCAATGCTGTTTTGGCTTGCGTAATGTTCGAAGCACCTTAATGACCGGCGGTTTTTTCTACATATCGCATGTCGACCAAGACGTAAGCCGAAATTCTGTCGAGGAACAAAAATAGGATAAATGCAATTTCTATTGACAGGACCAAACTGCGCGGGCTAGGCCCGGAGGGACTCGAACCCT